>JBNKGY010000092.1:0-14548 GCA_050290065.1 Marinilabiliaceae bacterium | reverse complement strand
ATCAAGACTGTTACATTTGAAGAAACCAGTTATAATGAGCTTCCATTTAAATTTGAGGCCGGCACTCCAAATATTGCAGGTGCAATAGGTTTAGGAGAAGCCATCGATTTTGTATCAGAATTAGGCCTTGAAAATATTTACAATCATGAACATGAGTTGTTAACTTATGCTACTGAAAAGTTTAAGACCATAGATGGAATGAGGATAATAGGAGAAGCTAAAGAGAAATCAAGTGTCATCTCCTTTTTGGTTCATCAGATACATCCATTTGATATGGGTACTATGCTGGATAAAATGGGTCTGGCTGTCAGAACAGGACATCATTGTGCACAACCTATCATGGATTTTTATGGAATACCAGGTACATTAAGAGCTTCTTTTGCTGTATATAATACCAAAGAGGAGATTGATAGATTAGTTGAAGGTATTGCCAGGGTGGCCATGTTATTTGGGTAAGGATTTTAATTTTATCATATTTGCAGAGATAAAATACGACATTTACATTATATATTGAGATTGTAAAAGTATGACTATAAAAGAAATACAGGAAGAAATAATTGATGAGTTCGCATCGTTTGAAGAGTGGATGGATAAATATGCTTATTTAATTGAGTTGGGAAATGATCTGGAACCATTTGATGATAAGTATCGTTTAGATGAGAATTTATTGGATGGATGTCAGTCGAAGGTATGGTTGCATGCATGGATGGAAGATGGTAAAGTGTATTATATGGGAGATAGTGATGCCATAATTGTGAAAGGTATTGTGGCTTTGATGATACGTGCTTTATCAGGTCAAAGTCCTGCAGACATTATTGAAAATGAACCTACTTTTATTGATGAAATAGGCTTAAAAGAGCATTTATCTCCAACACGATCAAACGGTTTAGTGGCTATGATTAAACAAATGAGATTATTTGCACTGGCCTTTAAAGCTAAACAAGCTTAAACAATCAATTACGATTGACTGTTTTATTGAAAAGTAACGTATTGGTTACTTTGTTTTATCAATTGATATTTTAATTATGACAAACGAGTTTTTATCTATAGAAGAGGAAATAGTAAGTACTTTAAAAACAATATTCGACCCGGAAATACCTGTAAATATTTATGATTTAGGTTTGATTTATGAGGTGAATGTGGATGAAGAAGGAAAGGCTATTATTGTGATGACATTGACATCGCCAAACTGTCCGGTTGCCGAATCAATGCCTGAAGAGGTTTTTGACAAGGTGAGTGAAATTGAAGGGGTTACTCATGTTGATTTGAATTTAACTTTTGATCCACCATGGACAAAGGATATGCTTTCTGATGAGGCTTTGTTAGAGTTAGGATTATTGTAAAAAGTCATATTTATATTAGAAAGTAATTGTAAATTGTTTTCTCGTTTTATCAGTAATATGGTGAGATATAATGTATTTTGTGGAATTAGATAATAATTCCATTTTTTATTGGTTTTAAGATGTCTATGCTTTTAAAATTATGGAGTTGATTAAAACCCAGTATATTGAATTAATAAAAATTAAAGCTCGAGAATTGGGTTTTGATGACTGTGGATTTACAAATGCTGCTGAATTAACTGATGATAAGGAACGGCTTAAGAGTTGGTTAAGTGACAATAAGCATGGGAACATGCACTACATGGCCAATCATTTTGCCAAAAGAACCAATCCTTCTCTTTTAGTTGAAAATGCCAGGTCGGTAATAGTATTGCTATCGAATTACTATCCTAAAGAAAAACCCCTTCATGATGATTCTCTTATTGTGGCACGATATGCCTATGGCGAAGATTATCATCATGTTATTAAATCAAAATTAAAAGAACTTTTCAACTTTATTAAAACAGAGATTTACCCGTCTCTCGAAGGTAGATTTTTTGTTGATTCGGCTCCTGTACTGGAAAGGAGTCTTGCTGTAAAGGCAGGATTGGGGTGGATCGGTAAAAATACCAATTTGATCCATAAAAGATTGGGAAGTTATGTGTTCATCTCCGAATTAATCATCAATCTTGAATTACCCGAAGATAAACCAATGAAGGAGGCTTGTGGCGGATGCATGCGTTGTATTGATGCTTGCCCTACAAAAGCTATTTTATCTCCTCGGAATTTAGATGCGCGAAAATGTATATCTTACCTTACAATTGAAAATCGCGATGAAATTCCTGATATTTATTCAGGAATGTTTAATAATCGTGTATATGGGTGCGATATCTGCCAGGAAGTTTGTCCCTGGACATGGAAATCCCGTCCTCATAATATTGAAGAGTTGAAGCCTAATCAACTGTTATTGGAACTTACAAAAAAAGATTGGGCTGAATTATCGCCGGAAAAATACAATGCTATATTTAAAAAATCTGCCATAAAAAGAGCAAAATATTCTGGCTTACGCAGAAATATTGATTTTCTTCTTTCTAAAAAAGATTAGGCACTCCTGTTGACCTATTGTAAAAAAACTTTATTAAATTTATGTAACTGCAATCGCAATTTAACATAAATGAGTAAAATTAGTATTTCAAATTTTTACATTAAATCTATTGATGGTTTATTGCTACATGGTAATTATTGGAAACCTGCTGGCAATATAAAAGCAGTAATATATCTTATACATGGATTAGGAGGTCATGTTGGCCGTTTTTCTGATTTTGCCAACTCTTTTTACCATAAGGATATTGCAGTTATAGGTATTGACTTAAGAGGGCATGGGCGATCGGAAGGAAAAAGGGGACACGCTAATAATTTATCTGAATTGATGGGCGATATCCATTCATTGATTATTTATGGGCAAGCATTAGTTGGAAGTGAGATTCCTTATTTTTTGTATGGAAACAGTATGGGGGATTGCTCGCAGTACATTATGTGAATATGATGAATGTTGAATTTAAAGGGATTATATTGGCAGCTCCATGGTTTCGGTTAACAAATGCTCCTTCCAAATCTCTAATGAGAATTCTCAATATTATAAATTATTTCGTTCCTAAGTTAATAATCAGATCAAAAGTGAAATCTGAAGAATTACGAAGTGAAGTTACTTATCAGGAGGAAGCCAGAAATGATAAGTTAGCCCATAATAGAATTTCAGTACGACTATTGATATTGGTATTTAAACTTGGATTAGATGTATTGAAAACCAGGATGAAAAGTTCTCATATACCAGTGTTGATTTTTCATGGTGAAAATGATCCTGTTACAAGTTCAGACGCAAGTAAGGATTTTTATACCTTAAATATACCACAGTGTACCTTGGTGATTTTAAAGGATACACTTCATGAAATACATTTGGAACCTTGTTTTTATAGTGTATTAAATCAAATTGAAAATTGGATAGAAGAAAATGATAAAAGGGAATAGTTTTAGAACTGAAGTGGAGCCAAATAAACATTTATCAAGTATTGAATATGATAGTTCTGTAGTATTCTTTGGTTCTTGTTTTGCTAATAATATTGGCGAAAAGTTTAAACAGAGCAGGTTGAATGCTTTGGTAAATCCTTATGGAGTTATTTATAATCCGTATAGTGTCTCAAATACCATTAAATCAATTATTAATAAAAGAAGATTTACAGCTTCAGATTTAAATTATTACAACGGACTTTGGCATAGTTTTGCTCACCATAGTTCATTTTCAGATAAAGACCAGGATGTTTGTCTTACAAAAATGAATGATTCAAATGATCTGGCATATAGGTGTTTAAAGCAGGCTAATTTTGTTTTTGTCACTTTTGGAACAGCATGGGTATATCAATTGGTAGATACTGAGGTAGTAGTTTCTAATTGTCATAAGTATCCTTCTAAAAATTTCAATAGATTTATTTTAAGTGTCGATGAAATTGTAAAAATCTATAAACATTTATTAACAGAATTGTTCGTTTTCAATCCTGAAGTTCAAGTGGTATTTACTGTGAGTCCTGTTCGTCATTGGAAAGATGGTGCACATGGGAACCAAATTAGTAAAGCAACGCTTATGTTAGCTATTGATAGTCTGACAGAACAGTTTGAAAGTTGTAGCTACTTTCCTGCATTTGAATTGTTAATGGATGACTTAAGAGACTATAGATTTTATGATGATGATATGCTGCACCCTAATAATTTGGCTATAGAATATATATGGAATAAGTTTAAATCTTGTTTTTTTTCATCTAAAGCATTGCAATATCAAAAGGAGATGATTAAATTAGATAAGGCTATTCATCATAGACCTTATGATTCTACTTCTGAATCATATCAAGTATTTCTCAAAAATCAAATTGAGAAAATTGAAAATCATAAAACAAAATTTCCCAATGCGGATTTTGATATTGATTTAAATTATTTACGTAATAAATTAATTTAAGTTGATGTTATTTATTCTTAAAAAATTACAAATTATCACTAAAATAGTATTTTAAATTACAGATTGTTATAAATTTAATGAAGTATTTAAATAATTTGGAACCAGGTTTCAGGTTATTTCCCTATGAATAATATTGTGTTATTTAAAGATTTTTGTTGTGAATAAAATAAACAGCTAATTAATGTCCTATTTAACTTTTGAAAAATCCAAATTGATTAATCTTGAGCAATCTCTATTTAAAGAGATTCTCAGAACAAACCGGGCAGGATCTTATTCGAGTTCCAGTATTATTGGTTGCAATACCCGAAAATATCATGGTTTGTTAGTTTGCCCTTTACCAAATTTTGAAATGACCCGGCATGTACTTTTAAGTACATTAGATGCAACTGTAGTTCAGCATGAAAAGGAATTTAATTTAGGTATTCATAAATACAGTAATAATCATTATGAACCGAAAGGACATAAATATATCCGTGATCTTGAATTTGATGTCCTCCCCAGAAAAGTATATCGTGTTGGGGGTGTTTTACTTTCAGTTGAAGAGGTTCTTGTTGAAAAAGAAGAACAAATATTAGTAAAATATACGCTTTTGGAAGCTCACTCGGAAACACGCCTTAAACTAAAACCTTTTTTAGCTAATAGAAGTGTTCATGAGCTGACCTTTCAAAACCTGGAGGCTAATACAAAATTTGAAAACATTCCTAATGGGATAAGTTTGCAGATGTATCCTGATATTCCAAGGTTATATATGCAGGTAAATAAAAAAAGCGAATTTGTCGCCATCCCAGATTGGTATAGGGGTATTGAATATTTTAAAGAGGAGAGAAGAGGGTACCACTATAAAGAAGATTTATATGTGCCTGGATATTTTGAGGTTGAAATAAAAAAGGGTGAAAGTGTTATTTTTTCCGCTTCCACCAAGGAATTCAAGCCTGGTGGATTTATGGCTCGTTTTAATAAAGAAGTGGAAAAGCGAATTCCCAGAAATGGATTTTACAGTAATCTATTGAACTCTGCCCAGCAGTTTTTTGTATCCAAAGGCAAAATTGTAACAATGGTTGCTGGATATCACTGGTATAAAGACAGACTTAGAGATACCTTGATTGCTGCACCTATGTTAACAGAATCCCTGGGTGATTTTGAGCTGTTTTTAAAAGTTATGGAATCAACTTCCAATATCATAACGAAAACGATAAAGGATAAGCACATTGAAAATATGAAAGAAGCAGATACCCCACTGTGGTTCTTTTGGACTCTACAGCAATGTTGGGGTAAATCTTGTTTAGTTGAGTTGTTTGCCAAATACCAGGGTTTTCTTGAAATGGTGATTGACACATATCTCGACGGAAGATTTAAAAATGCTAAAGTGGAGGATGATGGTTTAATATCTATTTATGATGAAAATACACCTCTAACATGGATGAATGGTATTGTTGATGGGAAACCTGTTACACCACGAAATGGAAAATGTGTAGAAATTAATGCTTTGTGGTATAATGCATTAAAAATGTATCTGGATGTTTCAGAGAAAGTAAAGAATAACAGTGGATTTACAACTAAAGTTAAAGAAGTACTAGATAAATTGGAAACCTCTTTTGTTGATGTGTTTTGGAATGATGAGGATGAGTGTCTTTATGATTTGGTGGATGGGGAATTTAAAGATTCATCTATAAGACCGAATCAGGTTTTTACAACAGCCTTTGAGTTTTCGCCTCTGACAAACGAACAGAAAAAGAGTGTGATTGATATCGCAAAAGAGGATTTATTGACACCAAAAGGACTTAGGTCCTTATCGCCTAAGAATCCATTGTACGATGGTATTATGGGTGGAATTGCTCATAAGAGGGAGGTCGGATTCCATCAAGGTACAGTTTGGCCATGGTTAATATCTTTTTATGCTGAAGGTTTTTTAAAGCTACATAAGCAAAGTGGAATAAGTCATATAAAGCGCGTTGCAGATAATTTTGAAGAAGAAATAACGCATCATTGCATTGGAACATTGTCTGAATATTACGACGGAAGCCCGCCACATATGGGAAAAGGTGCTGTAAGTATGGCATGGAATGTAGCAGGAGTACTTAAAATTTTAAAACTAATTGAAATATACAGCTAATATGAGGGTATTAATGTTTGGCTGGGAGTTTCCTCCTCATATTACAGGTGGGCTCGGAACAGCATGTTATGGTTTAACAAGAGGATTATCACACATTAAGGATTTAGACGTGCTATTTGTCGTTCCAAAGGCATATGGTGATGAAGATCAAAGTGCTATTAGGTTAATGGGAGCTAATGATGTGTCAATTCGTAAGATGAAAATTGATCTCAAAAAGTTTGAGAAAGAAATGGATTATATTGAGGTGGATACACATATTATCCCCTATGTTGATCCTGAGGATTACTGGAAATTAACCAAAGCAAAGGTTAAGGGAGAAAAGAAAATTGTGCATACAAATGAGGAGGGTAAAATAGACTTTTCTGGAAAGTATGGAGCTGATTTACTTCATGAAATATCAAATTATGCACTGGTTTCTGCTGTAATTGCGCAACAAAATGAGTTTGATGTTATTCATGCACACGATTGGCTGGCTTATCCGGCTGGAATTGCTGCAAAAGAAGCATCAGGAAAACCGTTGGTTGTTCATGTGCATGCAACAGATTTTGATAGAAGCGGAGGAAGTGTGAATCCTGCAGTTTATGAAATTGAGAAACGAGGATTAGATGCTGCGGATAAAGTGATCACCGTGAGTAATCTGACTCGAAACATTGTAGTAGAAAAGTACGGTGTAGATCCTGATAAGGTTGTTACTGTATACAATGCAGTGGAGCCCAAAGAAGAAGATGTAAGTAATCCTATTAAAAAGAAAAAGGGTGAGAAAATTGTTACTTTTTTAGGAAGAATTACCATGCAAAAGGGGCCTGAGTATTTTATTGAGGCCGCCTACAGAGTGTTGCAAAAGATGGATAATGTGAGGTTTGTGATGGCCGGAAGTGGTGATATGATGGAGAAAATGATACGGAGAGCAGCTGAATTGAAGATATCAGATAAATTCCACTTTACGGGTTTTTTAAAGGGAGAGGAAGTTTTTACTATGCTGCGGATGAGTGATTTATACGTGATGCCTTCTGTGTCTGAACCTTTTGGTATATCACCATTGGAGGCTATGCAAAGCAATGTTCCAGTTCTTATATCATATCAATCTGGTGTTGCAGAGATACTTAATCACGCCATAAAAACAAATTTCTGGGATATTGACGCCATGGCAGATGCCATGTATGGAGTATTGAAATATCCTTCTTTATCAACTATGTTTATACATCATGGGAAAAGTGAAGTTGAGGCTTTAAAATGGGAAGATTCTGCCATAAAAGTTAAAGAAGTATATGATTCTGTTGTCCCTGTATCGACTATCTAACTAACCATTAAAATCCAAAGTATTATGAAAACGATCTGCTTATATTTTCAAGTTCATCAACCTTTAAGATTTCGTCGTTACCGATTCTTTGATATCGGCAATAATCACTATTACTATGATGATTATACAAATGAGAGCATACTACTAAAGATTGCACAAAAATGCTATTTACCGACAAATGAAATATTATTAAAGTTAATTAAGAATAATAAGGGTAAATTTAAGGTTGCCTTTTCTCTTTCAGGTATCGCTATAAAACAATTTCAGTTGTATGTGCCAGAGGTAATTGAGAGTTTTAAAAGACTTGCAGAAACTGGGCAGGTGGAGTTTTTGGCTGAAACATATTGTCATTCATTAGTTTCGTTGAAAGATAAGAATGAATTTGAAAGACAAGTTAAAAAACATCATCAGGTTATAAAGGAGTTGTTTAATCAGGAGCCCAAAGTATTTAGAAATACGGAGTTAATCTATTCTGATGAAATGGGTGATATGGTCGCCAAGCTGGGATATCAAGCCATGTTGACGGAAGGTGCAAAGCATGTTTTGGGATGGAAGAGTCCGAATTATCTTTACTGTAATAGTGTGAACCCCAAACTTAAAGTCTTACTTAAAAACTTTGTGCTAAGTGATGATATTGCTTTTCGTTTTGGAAATAAAGGTTGGAGTGAATGGCCTTTAACTCCAGAAAAATATACCCAATGGTTGAAGGATCTTGATCCAAAATCAGAGGTTGTTAACTTGTTTTTAGATTATGAAACTTTTGGGGAACATCAGTGGAAAGATACCGGTATTTTTGAGTTTCTTGAAAGGTGGCCAGAGGTTTTACTCAAAGAAAAAGGGTTTTCATTTTCAACACCTTCAGAGGTAGCTAAAGACTTACAACCGGTTTCAGCCATAAATGTGCCTTATCCAATATCATGGGCTGATGAAGAAAGAGATTTAACGGCATGGCTGGGTAATGAAATGCAGGAAGAGGCCTTTAATAAACTATATGCCTTGCTTCCTAAAATGGAGAAATGTACAGATCCAAAGTTGTGTGATGATTGGGTTTATCTTCAGGCTAGTGATCATTTTTATTATATGTGTACAAAATATTTTTCTGATGGAGATGTTCATGCATATTTTAATCCTTATGAATCACCATATCAGGCATTTATTAATTATATGAATGTGCTTAGTGACTTTACTTTAAGATTAAATGGTGCAGTTCCGGAGAGTAGTGAGGATGAAACTATTTCGCATCTTTCCCAAATGTTAACCGAAAAAGAAACGAAAATAGCACAACTCGAAGCTGATATTAATAAATTAAGAGCAAAAAAACTAAAAACCAAAAGTAAAGTGTTGTAATTCATACGTGCATTAAGAAATGCATGCTTTAACCAATGACTAATACTATTGTTATAATGAATCGAAATAACTTTGGAGACCAATTCCCCTTAAGTTTTTTTGGATAATACTTCAATAATAAATTGGCATTGAATGGATGTTGTAATTTATTTCTTTATTAACTTTCAGTAGAATAAACAATAAGCCTAATTAAACACAATTTAATTAAACAGAGAAAATTATGAGTATCAAAAAGCAATTCTTAAAAAGTAAACCAGAGTGTAAAGTTACATTCAAGTTCGAAAAACAAAATGGTTTAACTCCTGGAACCGTAAAGTTAATTGGAGACTTTAATGGTTGGGATACTACTGTTGAACCAATGAAACCCCTAAAATCTGGTGATTTTACTCAAACCGTTAAGCTTACCAGTGGAACTCAGGTTCAGTTTAGATATCTGGTTAATGATACTGAGTGGATTAATGAAGAGGAAGCTGATGGTTATATTGATAACGGAATGGGAACTTTCGAAAAGAATAGTGTTTTAAATCTTTAGTGATTTAGGTTACTTACTTTTTATTAAACCTACAATGCACATTGTACATTAACATGGTGCATATGTAGGTTGTTTTCCAATATATATTGAATAATTAGGACCTTTTATTCAATTATATAATAGGAAAAAAAAGAATGTTTATACTTAATGTTTTATTGGAATTACCTCCAAAATAAGTTAGGCTTTGTTGTAGATGAAAGGAAATTTATTCATTTAAAACACAATTTCAGTACTTTTTTTCAATGAGATTATTCTGTGTTATTTAAAGAATCTAATAGTTGTACATATTATGTAAGTGCCTGTAAAATAATGTTATATAAGTAGCCATTGTAAGTAAAATATTTTCTCGGAATGTCGGTGAAAACCGCACATATATTAATATCTGATTAACAATGATAGATAATAATTTAAAACCTGATTTTGTTTTTGAAACAAGTTGGGAGGTATGTAATAAATTAGGCGGTATTCATACCGTATTGTCTACCAAGGCTCTTACTTTAGTTGAGAATTTTGGAGACAAAGTGGTTTTTATTGGTCCGGATGTTTTTGCCGGAGGGAAAAAATCTGATGAATTTGAACAAGACAATAGCTTGTTTCCGGAATGGAAACATTTGCTGGAAAAAGAGGGGTTAAGAGTGCGTACTGGACGATGGAAGGTTGTAGGTAGACCAATTACTTTACTAATTGACTTTAGTACCTTTGTACCTCAAAAAAATAATATTTTATCTAGGTTTTGGGAATTATATCATGTCGATTCACTTTCCGGACAATGGGATTATATCGAATCTGTTGTTTTTGGATTTGCAGTAGGTAAAATTATTGAAAGCTTTTATAAGTGTTATTTAAACGTAAATACAAAGGTTGTTGCTCAATTTAATGAGTGGATGACAGGAGGTGGGGCTTTGTACTTAAAATCAAGTCTTCCTCAGGTTGGAACAATATTTACAACACATGCTACAGTTGTTGGCCGTTCATTAGCAGGTCATGGTGAGCCTATGTATGATAATTTATCAAATTTTGATGCAGATATGCGTTCACACGACCTTGGTGTTGTGGCCAAGCATTCCATTGAGAAAAAAAGTGCCATAAATGTTGACTGCTTTACTACTGTTTCTGAAATTACTGCTAAAGAATGTGAGCAGTTTATGGATCGTAAAGTAGATTTAATAACGCCTAATGGTTTTGAAAATAACTTCGTCCCAAAGGAAGACGAGTTTAATGATAAACGTCAATTTGCACGCCTGAAACTAAAAAATGTATCAGAGGCATTGTTGGGGTGTGAATTATCTGAAGATGCTTTATTTGTTGCTAATAGTGGAAGATATGAGTATAGGAATAAGGGGATAGATGTATTCCTGGATAGTCTTAAACATCTTAATGATGACAAAAATTACAATCGTGAAACTGTTGTTTTTGTATTGATTCCGGCGAATAATTTTGGAGCAAGAAAAGATTTAATTGCCAAACTAAAAGGTAATGATGAAAATGTATTGGAAAATCCATTTCTCACACATGGATTAAACGATTTAGGATATGATCCTATTATTAATAAAATTCAAGACATCCATTTGAATAATGATAAGGATGATACGGTGAAATTAATTTTTGTACCCTCTTATTTAAATGGTGATGATGGTATCTTTAATATACCTTATTACGATATTTTGATAGGAATGGATTTAACTGTTTTTCCTTCTTATTATGAACCCTGGGGCTACACCCCTCTGGAGAGCCTTGCTTTCTATATTCCAACCATAACCACAAATCTGGCCGGTTTTGGAATTTGGGCCAGTCAATTTTCAAAAAGTATTGATGATGGTGTTGAAGTGGTTGAACGCAATGATCACAACACAGAGGATGCCACTATTCAGATTGCAAATGCTATTAAAAACTTTGCCTCCAAAAGTGTTGAGGAAGTATCTGTAATTAGAAATAAATCTCAGGAAATTTCTCATAAAGTTGAATGGGACTACTTGTTTGATAATTATTTAAAAGCTTATCATATTGCACTTGAGGCTGTTTCCAGCAGAAAAGAACAGATTGAAGAAGTTAAGCATGAAAAAAGAATTCATGTAAGACCTGAAAAATCATCTTTACCTGTGTGGAAGAAATTAGTGGTTAAGTGTAAGTTACCACCAAAAATACAACACTTAACAGAGTTGTCTCATAATTTGTGGTGGACATGGAATTATCAAGCTGCAGATCTTTTTGAATCCATTGAGCCTGACATGTGGCTCAAATCGGGTAAAAATCCTATTCGATTATTAGAAAGAGTAAGCTACGATTATTTAGTTGAACTTTCTGAAAAACCAAAGTTTATTGAGGATCTGAATCATGTATATGGATTATTCAAGGCATATATGGATAGGGAAAAGAAAGAAGATCCTTCTATTGCTTATTTTAGTATGGAATATGGAATAAATGATGTATTGAAAATTTATTCTGGTGGATTAGGTGTATTAGCAGGAGACTATTTAAAGGAAGCGAGTGATTCAAATGTAAATATGACTGCTATTGGTTTATTGTACAAATATGGATATTTCAGACAGTCGCTTACCATACATGGAGATCAGCAATCTAATTTTGACTTGCAGGAGTTTTCAACACTGCCAATAACAGAAGTGAAGAAAAGTGATGGGTCGCCTTTGGTGATGGAAATAAGCGCTCCGGGTAGAACTGTTCATGTTAAAGTCTGGAGAGCTGATGTTGGTAGAGTGGCGCTATATCTGTTAGATACAGATCATGATTTTAATAGTGAAAGTGACCGTCATATTACCCATAGTCTGTATGGTGGAGATTGGGAGAACAGGCTAAAGCAAGAGATATTGCTAGGTATGGGAGGTATACAGTTACTTGATGAACTGGGAATTAAAACCAACCTGTTTCACTGTAATGAAGGGCATGCTGCATTAATTAATGTTTCGCGCTTAATGAAATATATGCGTGAACATTACAGTTTCTCTGAAGCATTAGAGTTAGTAAGAGCTTCTTCTTTGTTTACAACTCATACTCCGGTTCCTGCTGGTCATGATAAATTTGAAGAGGATTTGATCAGAGTATATTTTAGACATATTCCAGAAATACTGCAAATACCGTGGAATGATTTTATGGCGTTAGGTAGAGAAAATCCTAATGATTTTAATGAAAAGTTTTCCATGAGTGTACTGGCAGTAAAGACATCGCAGAAAATTAATGGTGTAAGCTGGCTTCATGGTGAAGTGTCTCGTCAAATGTTTAAAAACTTATGGAAAGGGTATTTTCCTGAGGAAGTACCTATTGGGTATGTAACAAATGGCGTGCACTATGGAACATGGACAGCTAGTGACTGGCAGGAGTTATATGCAAAGGAGTTTGGTAGTGATTTTTCAAGAGATTACTCAAATAAAGATTTCTGGAGGAAAATACATAATGTATCTGACCAGAAAGTATGGAGTGTTCGGCTTTCACTTAAAAAGAAACTGATTGAATATGTGAAAAACAGGATGGTATCTAATATGGTAGATGGTCAATCTGATCCTTCACAAATAATAGAGGCAATTGATCAAATTGATGATAAGGCATTAACCATTGGTTTTGCAAGAAGATTTGCTACTTACAAAAGAGCTCACCTGTTGTTTACAGATGAGGAGAGATTAGATGAAATTGTGAACAATCCGGATCGTCCTGTTCAATTTATTTTTGCAGGTAAAGCGCATCCTGCCGATGGAGGTGGTCAATCATTAATTAAACATATTGTAGAGATATCAAAAAAACCTCAGTTTTTGGGTAAAATCATATTCATGGAAAATTATGATATGGAATTGGCAAAAAGGCTGGTAAGTGGAGTTGATATCTGGTTAAATACGCCAACACGTCCATTGGAAGCATCGGGTACAAGTGGAGAGAAGGCTGAGTTGAACGGTGTTCTTAATTTTAGTGTGCTGGATGGATGGTGGTACGAAGGTTATCGGGAAGGAGCTGGCTGGAGTATTACAGATAAGCGAACTTATGGAGATCAAAATCTTCAGAATGAGTTGGATGCGGCTACTATTTATAGTATGTTGGAGAATGAAATTGTACCAGTATTCTACAAGAAGGATGAAGATGGTTTATCAACAGAGTGGATACAATTCATTAAGAACTCTATAGCTGAAATTGCACCTGTTTATACAACTAAAAGAATGATGGATGATTATTTGAGTAGGTTCTATTTGAAAATGGATGATAGGCTAAGGGAGCTTAAAGTGGATGATTTTGCCCTAGTACGTAAAATTACGGATTTAAAACGTAAAGTCAGATCTAATTGGAATGATATTGAGGTGGTTAAAGTTGAAATGCCTGATATCTATTCGTATCAATTGGGTATTGGAGAAATATATAGAATTAACCTGGTCATTGATTTGAAATTGTTAGATGGTTTGGATATCTCTGTTCAGGCGATATTTGCAGATGTTTCTGAAGATGGAACTCCAAAAATGTTAAGTATGGAAGAGTTTGAGCTTGAAAAGAAGGAAGGTACCAAGCTTTATTATGCTTTGAATCACAAATTGAATATTCCAGGCGTTTATAATTTTGGAATTCGTATGATACCTGATTGCAACATGTTAATTAATAAGCAAGATATATGTTGTGTTAGATGGATATAAAATAACATAGCTATTTAGTGTTCGTCTATAAAGCCCAACTACTGCGTTGTTACTCAAAATCCAAATCCTAATTTACGCTAGTATACTGTGGTTTGAATTTTTTACACGCCTTGTATTTAAACTCTATACTCCAAACACCCGACTTTATGGACAGGCACTTTATAGAAGAAATAAATAAAGCCGTTGATTTATCAGCGGCTTTATTTATTATACGATTTTATTGAACTCAGGTTAATAACCTGAGTTCGATTAAAATTGGCGAGCTCAAATTTCAGTAAATGATTGATTTACAATATAAATTTTTG
>JBNKGY010000091.1:0-14894 GCA_050290065.1 Marinilabiliaceae bacterium | reverse complement strand
TGCAGGTAGTTTTGATGGCATTGCAAAAAGAGCTGTATTTTTGCGCAATCCTAATATCAATACATCTGCTTTATTCTGAATTTCAGGAACTTTATGCAAGGGAGCATCCCAAAATTCAATTTTTATGTCCTGATTACCATTAACAAGAGACATCAGGTATTCTTTCTCTGATCCACTCCCTGCTATTACCAGCCTTGTATTTTTAAGTGCACTTATTTTGTAGGCCTGTATAATAATTTCTATTGCAGCTGATTTACTTAAACAACCTAAAAACATAAATGTAAAAATAGAATCACTATTCTCGCTATTTTCATTTTTCTTTTGATCTTGATATTTTAAAAAGATATCATCATTTTGCCAGTTGTGTATAATCTCAATATTATCACCTATTAAAACTCTGGTTTTCACCAACATATCTTTCATGTTTGAGGAAATGGTAATCACCTTTGATGAATTTTGCAAAATGAATTTATCCATTGGAAGTAAAAGCTTAAAAAAAGACTTTTTTAATATGGGTAATTTATTAACCAGGGACTCCGGATATATATCCATTACATGAGTAACTGAAGGTATTGAGAACTCCTTTGCCACCTTAACAATTTGATATTGTGCAAACAATGGCCAGGCTAGTATATAAATTGATTCAATAGATTTATGGTTCCTCCTCACAAAATCAACTGCATGTTTCCCAAAACTGATGCTTTCACGCATTCTGCCAATAAAAGTAGATTTAGCACAGGTATATGATTTTAAAATTTGATGATTTACTTTTCCATTTTTATTGTGGTTGCCGGCAAACTGAAAACCTAAAGGTCGCGTAGGTTCAGGAGTAATCACCTGAACATCGTTTTTTTCAGACAATGAAACTGCAAGATCATAACATAACGTAGCTGCTGTTACAGGTTCTGGAGGGAAATGTGAAGAAATTAATAAAATCATAGTGCTACTAATTTTAGGATTTCAGTGATTAGTCCTGATAAATATATTCTTTGGCAGGATAAGTACCTTTCGACAATTCAGCAACCATTCGAACTAAAAGTCTGTGCCCTTGATATAGAGTTATCATCTTCTTTACCATTGGATTGCTAATATTCTTTTTCTTCATTATGGAAATATTAAATCCAATAACAGTCTTCAGAATAACAAGAAGAATGGGATTGATTATATATACTCTTGTAATAGGAATCCTATCAAATCGCATATATCTCTTAAACCTATTTAAGGAGGGCATGGGATCAAATGATTCAATGCCATCGGATATCTGAATCCGTCCGTGCTTGTCAATTAACTGATTAACCACAACATACATTAAACCACTCATTGGGTAATAGGTACCATAATCTCTATTTATATGCTGTAAATGAAAAGAATGCTTCCCGTCCACTTCATAAGCAATTGCATATCCGATCATTTTACCTTCAAAATAGGCACCTACGATAATTGTGTCGTTGTTTTCATAAAACAGGGTTATGTATTTCTCCCAAAGTTTTAGATCAGTAAGAAATTTATCCTTTCTCTTTTGTATTATTAAAGTTTGTTTGTTTATTTCTAATCCCTCTGTTATCAAATCACTTAACAATGGTCGTTTAAATTCACAGGACCTTAAGCTCTTGCGAACAGTAGTTCTGGTTTTCTTTCTAAATTCGTCAACATCATAGCTATCCGTGGTTAATATATATTCTGATGTATTTTTAATCCTGAAATCTGTCTTTATTACCGTAATCAGATATCTCCATTTAAGATAATCAATAAGCTTTTTATTAATCAAAGCCTCTCCTAATTGAGGAAAAGAATAATTAATTATTCCTCTATTCAGAAAATACTGACCATCTTTGTTATTTAAATTAAATCCTGTCTCTTGATGAATATCTACAAATTCCTTAAGTTTCATTTTTCTAAATTTAAATTCTTAAACCTCAAATTCTACATTAACAATCTGAATTCTATATCGACTATAGGTTAATAGTTGACATGTTTCAGACTATTTCGTGTTCGTCTATAAAGTCCAACTACTGTGTTGTTGCTCAAAATCCAAATCCTCATATACGCTAGTATACTGCGGTTTGAATTTTCCACATGCCTTGTATTTAAACTTTATAGTTCAAACACCCGACTTCATGGACAGGCACTATTTTAATGGCGTCGCTAATTTTCTACTCCTGAGTTTTTCATTGCTTTTTCCCAAACGCTTTTATACTGATTATACACACAATTGATAGTATAATTGCTAAGAACCCGTTCATTTGCTCTTTTCCCATAGAGCTCCCAACTTTCCTTATTTTTCATTAATGATTCAATGGCTTCTTTTAAATGCGCTGTATTTTGTGGAGAAATGCATACTCCACATGGTTTTTCGGAATTTACATCGAGCATTTCTGGGATAGCTCCAACGTCTGTGGCTATTATGGCACATCCAAGCGCCATAGCTTCCAGTATAACCATTGGAAAACCTTCTGTATAACTCGGTAATAGCAATATGGGAGAACTTCTCATATAATCAGTTACATCGTCAATTTTGATTTGCCCTGTAAACTTTAACCAATTATAATCTTTCTCATTTCCTGATAACTTCATTAATTCTTGTTTAATACTTTCTTCATAAGGGCCAATCAGTATCAACTCCTTAATAACATGTATTTTAGAACAAGCTTCAACAAGTTCAAAAACGCCCTTATTTTTAATGATATGACCCACATAAATTAACCTTCCGGACTTGCGAACACTGCTATTAACCGTTAATTCTTTAGCCTTTTTCTCAATATCAAATGCTAAAGGATTTGGAACGTAGTCCAGATTTGATATTCCGGATTCCAATAAAGTTTCGTGTGATTTATTGTCAATAACTATTGACATATTACTCTGCCTGATAACCTTTTGAATTAATTTCCACTCCCAGTTATTTTGTTTCTTAAGGGTGGGAATTCTACCAAAATGCCAGTGAAGAACGATTGGAACCTTACTTTTTATCGCTTTTTTAACGAGTAAATAATCTTTAAACAATGACAAGGAAGCACTACTTGCAAGATGAATAACGTCTGGTTCCTCCTCTTTTATAAACCTTCCAATATTCATATAAGTCTTCAATGCACCAACAACACCGGTAATAATTCTAATTAACAGTGAATTAGAGGTAACAGGTCGGTAACGGTGAGATGTGTTATATAATACCAGCTTTGTTCCATTACCAGAAGTATTTAGATAATTAACCAGGTTATCTGTTACTGATTCAATACCTCCTACAGGTGGTGGTGCTGGTGCAATGAGAAAAACTTTCATAATAAAATGGATCAGTACCTTTCACAATTATACTTGAAAGGAATAATTATACTTTATATGGGAAAGAGTTTTAAGAGTGCTTTAATAAATAGACCCCAAAGTACCCCTTTGTCTTTTAAATTTGCAAATCGATAGTACCTGTGTCCATTTAAACTATGTCTCCACTGTTTAACAGACAATAGTTTTCTTTTAAAATGTACGAAAACACTATAAAACTCAGCAACTTCATCAATATAAATGATGTCAGAATTAATTCTCTCGTTTGGGATAATTTCAATATCGGTAAGGTCACTGTAGGCAATCAATGGAATATTATATCCAGATAAAGTAGCAACAAATTCCTGCTGATTTAACCTTCCTACCGTTGGTTCTATTAAATAATACTTGCCATTGCGAACATCAAGTTTATATTCTATAGAGCCAAAACCAACATAATGAACAGCCTTAAATATTCGTTTTGTTTCTTCTTTAATAAAGTTATTGTTTGTGGGTATTGTTGTAGCAGTACTTCCTGTTCCTACAGGCCATTGTCTAATTTTTTTTCCGGTAAAAGCCAACAGACATTCACTTTTTTTAGAAAAATAAACTAAACAGTATTCTATCTGGTCATCATTTCCTTCAATATAGTCTTGAATGATTAGATATGATTCGTAATTAGATACTTTTTCATATAACGCTATCAGATGCTTATATTCTGATATGATGTAAGCTTTTTTGCATTTCGACGACATCCATCTTTCTGTTCTTTTATGAGGCTTTACAATTACCGGAAATCTTATATCCGGTTTGTATTTCACAATATCTTCCATGCTTCTTATTTTGAAACTTTTGGGAATCAAAATGTCGTGTTTTTCGGCATATGTAGAAAACTTGTTTTTATCCATTAAAAGATCAACAGTGTTACTATCTGGCATATGAATTAAAAACTTATCAGAAAGAATTTCCCTGTTTTCAACAAAAAACTCAACATAAAAATCTGATGTTAAAATCAAAACAGGCTTTTTATCCAGTGAATCTGAAATTTGAATGAGTAGTTGCAATAATTCATCCGAATCATTATAAAATATTTTTCGATTACATAATCGGGTATATCTTTCAGGTATTGTTTTACTATTATAAAATCCAATCAGTGGAATTTTATAATCAAAAAGAGAACGTAAAGCTCCATATCCTGCAAAAGCAATATCTAAAATAACAGCATAAGGTAGAGCGTAATTTACCATTTCAATCCATAAAACATCCTTTAATATCTATTAAAATTTCACTTTCTTTCCATTAAAACTTCCCTGGAAAAAATATTGAAAAAATAGAGGGATACCTGTTAGTTCTGCAATCAGTTTACTTTTCGAGGCATTATCTGAGACTCCTGTAATCTTTAATTCATGTAATTTAGAATTTTTATTATTCCATCCGGCATCCGTTGTTCTTGCGAGTTTTATGCCACTGTTTTTTAGTATATTAATACATTCTTCGTCGTATTCACCATTAGGGTAAGCAAAGGTTTCGATACTGGAATTCAGCATACTTTCCAGTTTTAATTTACCTTCAATAATTTCTTTATTTTTCTGATCTGAAGTACATTTGGTAAGTATGGGATGAAATCGAGTATGCAAACCAAAATCAACATATTTCTGCAACTCCTTAATCTCGTTATTATTAAGTGCTTGCCTGCCATTTTTATATTCTTTTTCAGGATAATGATGATACTGTTCTTTTAATCTTTCAAGTCTTTCACTATCTGGCAAATACTTTAATTCTTCTGCCTCGCCATTTACACACATGGTCCACCAAAAATATCGGTTAGTATTTACTATATGTGAAGTTAAATAAATGGTTGGTCTAACGTTGTAATGTTTAAAAGATGTTATCAGATGATAGTTTTCTTTCCAGCCGTCGTCAAAGGTTAATACTAAAGCATAATCTGGTATATTTTTAAAGTCTCTATTCTCAATGGCATTTTGAAGCTCAGGCAGTGAGATAATGTTATATTTCTTTGTAAGATAATTCAAATGTTTATCAAAGGTTTCAGCATCTGGATTATGATACATTGTAATAGTGACCCCTTTTTTGGCAAAAAAATATCGAAAAATATATGCTAATCCGCTAAACCTAATTATAAAATAGGCAAAACTATATATTATATGAATCATTGAATTAAAATATTTAATGCAATACTAATACATATCAATACCATCAAGTATTCTCTCCCCCCAACAAGCTTAGGTATTGATTTACAATTGATTCTTTATCAAATTTTTCTTTAGCGATTCTCTCATTCTCTAATCCTATTTTAATTTTTTCTTCATGACTCAGATGATACAAATTGCTAATAGCTTGTTGAATCGAATGGATTTGCGACGGGTGGCACAATAAATTCTTTGCATGAGACAATAATTCCGGTAAGTCAGATACCTCAGTACACACTACAGGTTTTGCACAAGCCATACCTTCACATACAGCATTAGGGAAACCTTCATAATAACTAAACAGACCAACTGCATCAGCTTCTTGCACTTTTTTATGAATTAAATGTGTGGAGGTATGAAGAAATAGAGTATCCTGTAAATTTAAATCTCGTATTTTCTTCTTTCCTTCATTAAACGAATCATCCATATATGGTTCATCTTTACCTTGCCCATACCAATCCACTTTTATTTTCTTCTGAATTTTATTGGGTAATTGAGACAATGCTATAGCCAGACCGTTTAAGTTTTTTAAATATTCATGGCGTGCTGCAACAATAATACTTAGTCTCTCATTATTAGTATGATTATGATTAGACCGAAACCACTTTTTAAAATCAATAATATTATATATGACCCTACATTTTGACTTAGGTAGAAGTGGATTTATTTTACGAATAATTTTCATGTTAGCATTTGAATTCGCCACAACATAATCTGCAAAAAAGTGAAACCAACGATAAAATTTTAACTTGAAATTTTTCATTATCTTAGGGTTTGCACTACGCTCTCCTACTACCAGTTTCCATTTTCGAAATGGAATTCCTGCGAACTCACAAATAAAGTTCGCAGCTTCTAAAAATGACAACACGGCATCATACTTTCCCTTTCTTATAAAAAGATTCATTTTAAAGAGTCTTTTGATATAGTTAGGTTCTTCAATGCAAGTAATAGAAATCCCGGCTTCTTTTAAAACAGAACCAAAAAAAGTGTTCGGATAATAAATTAAAAATTCCACTTGATTGCCTTTTTCTTTAAAACCCAAAGCAAGTTCTACTATTTGTCGCTGAGCTCCCCCTGTTCCCAAATCATCAATAACACACAATATCCTCATTTAAAGTATTTTATTCAGTAATCCCATTATCAAAACATAAGAAGGTAAAAGTGTAATTATCCTTTTTTATCATCTAGTAATTCTAAATATTCAGAAACGATAGCCTCTCTGTTAAATTTCTTTTTTGCAATTTCTTCATTTAATAACCCAATGCGAATTCTTTCATCCTTGGATAAATGATATAAGTTAGTTATTGCTTGTTGAATTGAATCGGGTTTATCCGGATAACACAATAGTTCTTTTTCATGCTGCAGTATATCAGGAACATCAGACACATGAGTACAGACAATTGGTTTAGCACAAGCCATTCCTTCACAAACCACATTGGGAAATCCTTCATAATAACTAAAAAGCCCCACTGCATCAGCCTCTTGCATCCTTTTATTTAACCGGTTTGTTGTTGGGTGGAGAAAAAGGGTTTTGTTCAATTTTAAATCTTCTATTTTTTGCCTTCCTTCCGCTATTGATCCATCCACAAATGGTTCTTCCAGTTGGTGCCCGTACCAGTCAACTTTAATATTACTTCGTAATTCTGATGGTAGTAAAGATAGAGCCTCAGCTAATCCATTTAAATTTTTTTGATATTCATGCCGCGCTGCCACAACTATTTTCAGCTTTCCATTTTTCTTTGATACTCCATTATCAATTCTATTCCATTTTTTAAAGTCAATAATATTATATATGACTTTGCATTTTAACTTTGAAAGGAATGGATTAACTCTCTGAACAAGTTTTATATTGCTATAAGAATTAGATACAACATAATCTGCAAACAAATGAAACCAACGATAAAACCTTAATTTTAATGAATGAGATATTTGGGGATTAGCACTACGTTCTCCTACCACTAATTTCCACTTTCGATGAGGAAGACCTGCAAACTCACATATGAAATTTGCAGCTTCTAAAAATGATAAAACAGCATTATATTTACCTTTACGAATAAAACGCCTCATTTTTAAAAGTCGTTTTATATAACTCGGTTCCTCAATGCAGGTTATTGCAACTCCGGCCTCCTCCAATACAGAAATGAAAAAAGAATTTGGATAATAAGTTAAAAATTCCACATGATGACCTTTTTCAATAAACCCTAATGTTAATTCAACTATTTGACGTTGAGCTCCTCCAGAACCAAGATTATCTATAACGCATAATATTTTCATCCATTTTATAATTAATCATGAATTGCTATATAATGCCTGTCCATAAAGTTGGGTGTTTAGAGTCTAAAGATTAAATACAAAGCGTGTGAAAAATTCAAACCGCAGTAAACTAGCGTATACGAGGATTTGGATTTTGAGCAACAACGTAGTAGTTGGACTTTATAGACGAACACTATAAATCGTATTTATACTGAATAAACCTGATTATTTTCGTCTGCTTCAATTTTTGAATCTTCTTTTATGCGTTGATAAGCGGATTCATAACTGGTGGCGATATAAGCCAGGATAACCCATCCGATTTTTACTTCAAGTATATGACTGCCTAATAATATTCCCATAACCGTAATCGATAATAAAAGGGGTAACAAAAAACCCTCTGCTTTGTATAATATGTAGGCTTGTGTAAATATTTGATACAAAAAAATAAAATATATAAATAAGCCAATAACACCTGTGAAACAGACTATTTCTAAAATGACGTTGTGAGGACTCATATATCTTCCGAAAATATCAAAGCAAAAATTGGTATAACCGGTCTGCCCTACTCCAAATATTGTATTCTGTTTTATTAGGGGGAAAATATGCTCCCAAATTACATCTCTATCAGATAAGTTTCCTTCTTGTATGCTCGATAAAAATCGTTCTCTTAACATCTCATTTTCCAACGCTAACTGAACCATGAAAATAAAGCATACTATGCCTATCAGAAATATAACCCCTTTTGCTAAATGGCTTTTTGTTTTAAATAAAACTAATCCTGCAATAAATACGATTGCTAATGATAATATTGATAAACGTGACCCTGTTGCAACCAATAATCCTAATAACACAGGAATAATCAAAAGCAGTAAAAATCTTGATTTATTAATATTGACTCTGTTTTGCAGAATAGCTAAAGTTACTATAGTAATAGCAAAACACATTCGTTGACCAATTGCATTCTGATTGTCGCCAAATATTGAAACTCTTCCATCGTTGGTTATTTCAATTCCAATACCTAAATAATAAAGTAATGCTAAGGTGGCGGCCCCCAAAGAAAAAAACACAAGTCCCTTTTCCAAAACAAGCGGTTCTGTTCTCACATGATTAATCAAAATCCAAAAAAGAACAATATTCTGAAAAATAGTAAAATCCAGAATGCTATCTTTTGTAGATTCAGCGTGAATGGCATTTACAAATATCAGATAACAAAAGAATACTATAATTGTATTAAATATAGGTTTAAATTTTTCACTCGTCTTATAATTTATAATTGCAGGAATGGATACAACAAAATATATAATTCCGGTTAATCTTGATATGGAAAAGTATCCTTCAGTTTCAAATGGATCCCATACTTCAAAATTCAATGAAAATAAAAAAATATAAAGACTAATACGTTGCAGGGTTTGTATCATTTTAATATTAAAACTTTATCTGAATTCAACTGACCTTAAAACTCTAATCCATATAATTTAGTTGGTTAACAGCTCCTACTTTTTAATGGATGCCAATACCGAGAACCTTCCTCCGATTGTATTTATCAATCCTCCGATTGTAATTCCTTCAAATACAAATAATCCAAATTTGATTTCTAATAAAGAAACAATTACCAAATATATAAAACCTAATATGGCAGCAACTACATCACCATATTCAAAGTAGTTTTCAATAAAGAAAAATGGCACTATTGAAACCAATGAAATTAAAGCAATACGAAAGAATTTTTGCCATGGAAAATAATTAAAGATGTTGCTATTGACTAACTTCATTTCAATATGTAATTGTATAGTCTTGGGAGCAATAATACTTATCATGGCACTCGTTAATCCACCCCAAATTCCGTAGTGCTTGATTAAAATGTAAGTTAATGGTAATGTTATTAGACTGCTGAAAAAGTAGGCTTTTAAGGAATGTATTGTTTTATCAGTTGCCCTTAATATCAAACCAGCTCCCAACATAAAAACCAGGAATATTAATATATAGACTCTGAATAATGGAACGGCATCCAGATATTTATCTGTAAAAAACAATGAGATAATTCTTTCTGCATATAACGATACAATAATTATGGCAGGAATTGAAAACGAATAGGTTTTGGTAACAAGCGACTTATATATTTCAGAAATCTTATTGGGTTTGTTTTCGTGATGTTTAGCAGCCATTTTCATAAGGTACACCTGAGAAAGCGAAGTATATACTTGCTCAATACCAGGAATTCCATAAAAAACGATAGAATAAGTGGCAAATGAAGCCGGATCTAAAAAGGATATACAAATGATTTTATCAAACTGTAATGCCAAGGTATTTAAAACCAAAGCCATACCAAATGGCCAGCTATACTTTAGCTGTTTTTTAGCCAAATCAATATTAATTATATTTTTTATTCGCTTCAGGTCTATGTTTTTCAATGCATAAATCATTACAAAAACAAAACAAGTAAACCCGGCAACTATAATTCCCAACATTACCGAATGCAAGCTATGCCAAACAACTGCAAAACCAATTACAAAGGCTAACTTTAGCAATATAACGGTAGGTGGGTATAAGACGCTGGTTAGATTATCTGCTTTTGCAACATATAGTGGTTCAATAATAATTAATGGTAACAGAAATAATATTCCTAAACTTACATACAATGTGTAGCTGGATAGGTCACCTTTACCAACCAAATATTTATTTATGAACGGAATATTTATTAAAGCAATAGCAATTGTGGTGAAAATAAACAGTAATAAAATAGTATGTACAATTAAAGATTGTCGATCCCTTTTCTTTGCTTTTGGATAAAAGAAGTATAAATTAGACTGTATACCTAAACTAAAAATAATTGTACAGAAATTAATCAACACATAAAATTGAGAGTATACTCCAAATTCAAACTTGGTTAAGAACCTGGTCAAGAACAAAGGCATGGCAAATGTTGCTGCAAGTGCAATAAGCTTACCAGTCATAATAGCTGCGGTTTGTTTGGCTGTACCTGAAATTTTTGAGTTACTTTTCTTTTTATCCATATTAGCTATTAAACTATTGAAATACTCTAGGAACTTGATCAATATCAGTTTTTACTACTTTTGCCGGATTACCTGCTACAATAGCATTGGCCGGAACATCTTTTGTAACAACTGCATTAGCTGCAACAATTGAGTTATCACCTATTTTTACTCCTTTACATACTCTGGCAAAAGAACCAATCCAAACATTGCTGCCAATTATTATGGGTGCAGAATCAGAATGTCTCCATTTTCGATAATCGGAACCTTTAGGTGAACTACTTTTTATTTGCCTGTCGGCAGGATGAATCGGATGGTTATTATTATCCAATATCACTACAAAATCAGCAATGGAAGTATAATCTCCAATAGATATGGAGTTCACTGCTCCAATGGTGCTATTTTCTCTTAAATACACATAAGTGCCTAAATTAATCTTTCCATGATTTTCAGATACAAGAGTTCCTGAAATAATAGAATGGTCGCCAATTACTATGTCTCTTTTATCTGAACGATCAGCTAAACGCACGAAGGTACTTCTTGAAAATTCCTGCCCTGATCCTTTTAATGTAACACTATTGGTGATAACTTTTGATTTATATTTATCCAGTGATGAATACATTAAATTCAATAAACTTCTCAGCATATATCTTTATTTTAAAATTTATACATGTTACTAGAGAACAATATCCCAAATATTGTAACGAACTCAGGTTAATATTTTTTTAATTGATTGATTCAAATAAGTAAATGTTTATCACGGCTTCGCCTGGTCAGTCACACAGAGTTTGTGACTAACAATGAAAATTGAAATCCTAAACGATAATAAACTTATAATCCTCGATGGGTGTAGAAATCCTAAAATGATCTTCATTAAATAATTCAACTAATATTTTTTATCAATCGCAATTACTATTGTATACTTTGCAATTCGTTGTCGATTAATTTCCTCTTTAATTTACTTTTCTTTTTAACATCTTTTGATGATCCATTCCCATTTTGCTTACTATAGCCATAACCATACCCATATTGATTACTATAAATGCTATTATCATTCATCACAACACCAACATTCTTAATTTTCTTCTGCAGTAAATCCTTCATAATAAGACTAATTACTCTTTTTACAGAATAATTATATCTGGCAACAACAATTTTAATGTCAGAATAGTCCATTAATAAATAAGCATCACTAACCTGGGCCAATGGAGAGGTATCAAGAATAATACAGTTGTATTTACTCTTGAGTTGAGTAATCAGCTCAGTTGTATTTTTATTAGACATTATTTTTGCAGGATCTGAAGATATGTCACCTGACTGGATATAATCCAAATTTTCATATGGTGACTTATGGGCAATACTATCCAGGTCAGCCATTTCTGTATACCAAGAATAAATACCCTTAATATCATTTTCTTTTATACTGAAGTATTCTGATTTCTTCCGTAAATCAAAGTTGATCAATACTGTTTTAAATCCTAATTGAGCATAACTATAAGCCAGATTACTTGAGATAAATGATTTACCTTCTCCTTCGATACTCGATGTTACTAGAATCACCTTAGGCAGAATGTCCATAAATTGAAACTCCAGATTGGTTCTTAATGCACGGAAAGATTCCTGAACCATAGTATTTGGCAATTCATATAGGTCATCTGGTGAATGACGTTTATTGTGCATTATTTTTCCATAAGTAGGTACATTTGTTAAGCTGAAAATATCGTCCTGAGCATCAATTTTATTGTTGAATACATTTTTCAAAATCAGGTAACCAAATGGGAATGCCAAACCTAACAATAAGGCAATTGTGTAGTTAAGCTGATTATTAGGTGAAACAGGTCTATGACCTGCCATTCGAGCAGGACTGATAATTATACTATTGGGAATATTTGATGCCAATGTAATTTTTGCTTCTGCACGTTTTTCCAAAAGGTAATTGTATATCGCATCATTTAACTTATATTTTCTTTCAAGTCCGCCTAACTCAAGCTGAGTTTGTGGCATACGACTTATGGAATATTGTAACTTTTGTATCCTTTTATTCATCTCATCAATGGAGATATCAACAGTATTTCGTACAGCTGTAATATTTTTTAAGATAGTCTCTTTGATATTCTCAATCTTCACGGTAAGTTTTTGAACTAAAGGATTGTATTCCTGATTATTACGAACCAGATTAGATCTTTCTGTTTGTGAAGTAATCAATTCCGACATCAAATTATTCAGCAGTTGATCTGGAATACCCATTGATGCAGGTACAGTCATACTTGAAAAATCATCATTATTCTCAAGGTATTCTGCTACGTAATCATAATACCGCTTGCGGGTCATTATCTCAGCTAACTGATTTTGTAAATCTAAATATTGCGATGAGATATTTTGATTTTGTTGATTTACGTTTAATATATAGTTTACTGAGCGAAATCGTTGTAAACTTTCCTCTGTTAAACTTAAAGAATCTGATATTTCATCCAATTGTTTCTCTATATATTTAATAGTAACACTGGCAGTATGATTTTTTCTGGCGAGATTCTGCATAGAATAAACATTCATAATCTCATTAAGAATATCTTTTCCCTTTTTCACAGAATAAGATTTTAAGCTAATTTCAATCACCGTGGCCAGTTTATCCACAATTCTAAATTCTAAATTCTTTTTTAATTCATTACCCAGTGTTAAATAATCGCTTAATAAAAAACTATAGTTATTATTATCCTTTAAATCTTTTATTAAATCAGGATTCAAGTCTATAACAAAACCTAACTCCCTATATTCTATTAAATTACCAAACCGACCTTTACGTCTAAAATGCCATTTATTCTTAACAAACTCAGTTTCTCCGGTTTTAAAATTAACAAAGGATACTCCTCTACCTTTTGCCTCTATAAAAAAGCTTTTATCATCAATATAAGTTATATCAAACCTTACATTAATCGGTTGTATATGATTTTTCAATAATTTAACCTCAAACGGATTATTTCCATAAATATCTTTTTGTCCCCATCCCTTTTTTTCAAAATAACTTACTGATAAATTTAAATTTCTTATAGCTTGATTAATCGTTGGCATCGATTTTAACAACCATAATTCATTCTGAAGATTTTGATTTGAAGTAAATAATTTACTTTGCAGATATTCATTCTTATCTCCGTCACTTCTTCTATTCTCTTCTGTAATTAACAGAGAAGATGAAACCTGATACTTTGGTGTCATCAGCTTACCTGATATGTAGGCCGCCACCAATGCAACACCAATGCAAATTGCAAAAAGCTTATAGTTTCTAATAATTAATTGAGTAAAGGACTTTAAATCACTTTCTTCACGATTATTTATTGAATGATTGTTTGATACCATAATTTCAAACATTTAGGTTGTCACTATTTTACAACTGAATAAAGTAATATTCCTGCGGTAATAGCAGATAGTAGAACATCATAAGGGAATTGTTCCAGTCCCCAAAATTTCTTTTTCAAGGGCTTTACGTAAACAATATCGTTTGGTCTTAAATATAATTCGTCAGAGGCCAATAGACTAGTATCATTTAAATTAACCAAAAGACGCATTATCTTACCGTTTTCATTACGAATAATAGTTACTTCATCCCGTTTTCCCCAGTTTGAAATATCACCGGCCAAACCTACTGCTTCAAAAATGGTGACTTTATCCTGAAAATAATTATACTGTCCGGGACGGTTAACTTCACCTAATACAGTTACATATCTATTTACTAGCTTTACAGACACCATTGGCTGACTAAGTATTTTACTTACAGTAAATGTTATCTCTTCTCTAACTTCTTCTATGGTTTTATCTTGTACAGAAATTTTTCCGACTACAGGAAGTAAGATGTAACCATCTTTATCTACAGGATATGAAATCATTGAAGCTCCATAAGGTTGAATCACTCCAAGGTTCACAAACTGTTGATTACCTACTGATGAAAATATTCGTGCAGAAGGATCATCCAGGCTACTAATTTGAATATATAATTCATCTTTAGTTCTTAGCTTATAATCCTCAAAGTCAACTTCGTTAAATTCCTGAATATCACCTTTTTTGCCCTGCATATACTCCACATTTCGTTGAGTTAAGCATGAGGATAAAATAAGAAAGAACACACTTGAAAGAACAATTAAGAAATCCGCATTTGATTTGCGTTCGGGGTAAAAATTTGGCGTGTTCATAG
>JBNKGY010000090.1:0-14941 GCA_050290065.1 Marinilabiliaceae bacterium | reverse complement strand
GATCACTGCTTATAAGCGGAATCACTTAAGCTTTGCATAAAAAACTGATCTACTGCGTTAAATTTTTCGAGCTAGCTGGCTAGCCCTGCAAAATTTGCCTTGTATATTAGCCTTTTATATCAATCTGAATTCGAAAATTTTAATCGAACTCAGGTTTATATGAAGTAATTTTTTATATGAAGGAAACGGGTGGGTTTAATTTACCTGTACAACTAAAAAGTTTGAGATACTCCAAAATTCTTCAGCGTCGATGATTTTGATGGATTTAGTATCTTCATCTCCTGTAATAATTTCATAAGAACCTTCAGGATGATTCGTAAGTACCTTAAATTTAGGTCTGAATAAAGGAATGCTGTCAACAACCCTGATGTCAATTTTGGTAAAGTAATCTTCATTAAAGTCTTTGCTAAGTACTTTTGTCTTTCCAAAAAGAGGGAGTCCTTCGTTTGAGATTACATTGTGTTCTCTCAATTCTTTTTTGGTTCCAAATGCATAATAAGCTGTGTTTAATTCAATAGTTGTTGAATCAAGGATGGCTTTGGTATTTGCATTTGCACTGCGAATAGAATCAATGACTTGCCCCATACCTTCCACCGTAAAGTTTAACGAAGCTATTTCGATGTTTTTGGATGATAGCTGCTCTCTAAGCTCAATTATCTCCATGCTTTTGTCTTTAAGTTGACGATTCAGATGGGAAACCAGATTTGATAAATTTTTATTCTCTCCTCCTGATTTTTTAATTTTATATTCTAAATCAGCTATTCTTTCTTTGTTGGCAAGCATCAGGTCATAAATATCCTGAATATCATTATTGATTCTTTCTTTTGTACTCTGTGAATTTCCTTCAGGAGTTGCCATATTCACTGAAATAAGATGTTCTTTTTCTTTTATTGCTTGAAGGTTATCATCTATTTCCACCAGAGATGTTAATAGTTCATTCATTGCTTTATCTTTTTCAGCAGACTCAACTAATAAAGAATCGTTTTCTTGTCTTAGTTCTGTTTTTGTTGGTCCACTACAAGAGATCACAGTAGCCAATAAAATCGGTAAAATTAGTAACTTTTTCATAATTGTTTTTTTGCCCGAAAAATCCAAGTTGTGTTTAGAATTGAATGGGATATTTCGGTGATTTTTATTTGTGTGTTAATTAAAAATTCGAATATTTATTTGTCCATAACTTCAGACTTAGCGTATTTGTTTTGCTTTTTTGTTATTATTTTTTCATCCATTCCTGCTACAACAATAACAATTTCACCTTTTACTGTTTTGGTACTGAAATAATCAATTAGTTCAAGAAGTGTTCCTCTCTTATTTTCCTCATATATCTTTGTAAGCTCCCGGGAAACAGAAGCTTGTCTTTCATTACCCAGTGTGTCTGCAAGTTGTTGCAAGGTTTTCACCAATCGAAAGGGAGATTCATAAAAAATCATCGTTCTTGTTTCATTGGTAAGGGCTTGTATTCTTTTTTGTCTGCCTTTTTTTTGAGGAAGAAATCCTTCAAAGCAAAACCTATCATTGGGTAATCCTGAGTTTACCAATGCAGGTACAAATGCAGTAGCTCCAGGAAGGCATTCCACTTCAACATTCTGTTCAATGGCATGCTTAACAAGTAAATAACCCGGGTCAGATATTGCCGGTGTTCCAGCGTCAGAAACAAGTGCGCAAGTTTCCCCTCCTAAAATCCTATGCACAATCATATCCGAGGTTTTGTGTTCGTTGAATTTATGGTGTGAGTATAGTTTTGAATCTATTTGAAAGTGCTTTAACAGGAAGCTGGTCTTACGAGTATCTTCCGCAAGAATAAAATCAGCTTCTTTTAGTAAAGTTAATGCCCTTAAAGTAATATCTTCAAGATTTCCAATTGGAGTTGGAATGATATATAGTTTACTCATTGTTTTGTCACTAATAATTAATTGTTGTTTGAAGCTCCGTTGGTTAATTCATTGCGTTTGATATATTGATTTTATAACCAATTGTTATCCTTTTAATATTTTCGCACAATGTAATTATAAAAAGCCTTGGTTGCCTCTTGTTCCGAATCCCAATTAAAATTCGACGAAATAAAGGATTGAGCTGCTTCAAGGTTTGGTAATTCATTGAGCTGTTGTAATGTTTGTTGCATTACCTCAGCATTACCTTCAAATAATTCTCTCTGAAACATAAACCTATCGTTAATACCTAATCCTTTTGTCAGGTCATTTACTGGTTTTCCTATCAGAGTCTTTTTGCTGCCTGATTCGTGAGACGAAGCTATTTTGTCGTTTACGGATTTCTTTTCTCCGGCAAATGATTCACCTAAGGTTCTTGATTTTTCTGATTGTATACTGGTTTCAACAGGAGGGGTGTTATTTTTCTCTTTAGAGATAGATATTGAAGGAGATTCATTTGTTAATACTATATCAGGTTCATCTTTCCCTTTTATTGTATCTTCATGAATGTCTTCAATTTTTTCAGTTTTTGTTTCATGCGTTTCCTTCATCTCATCATTAGACAGATCTTCTGATTCAATCTTTTCTGGAGTTGACTTTACAGGTTCTTCGGGTTTAACTTCAGGAATTGATTCTGTATGTAAAATTTCTTCCTTTGAAATTGAAGTTTCCAGCTGCTCTTCTTTTTGGTTCGTTTCAGTCCCAGTAGCTAATGTTTTAAGTAAGCTGAATTCATCAATGATTTGAGCCAGCTTTCTTTCTGTAAGATCAATAAATGCAGAAGGAATCTCCTGCTTTCCCTGAAACGACTTAACTAATGTTTCAACTTCGTTAATCTCGCTTAAAATAATATGTAATAGTGCTTCTTTATTCATAATAGTGTTAAAACAAAGTCTTTTTTTCTTATTTTGCAAAGTTAGCGATTTATATTGGTATCAGATATAAAAATAAAAGTATCAGGTGAAAGGACAAAGATAGATGGGTATATCATTCTCTTATTTTATGATAAAATATGTTTTTAGAGAATAAATTGAATATTAAGGAAAAGCATGGGTGGATCGAAGTGATTGCCGGGTCAATGTTTTCAGGTAAAACTGAGGAGCTATTACGGAGGTTAAAGCGTGCTAAAATAGCCCGACAAAAAGTAGAGATATTTAAGCCGCATATCGATGTTAGGTATAGTGATGAAGAAGTGGTTTCTCATGATGCAAATTCAATTTTATCGACACCAGTTGAAACATCAGGAAATATTCTTCTACTGAGTAGTAATGTTGATGTCATAGGCATTGACGAAGCTCAGTTTTTTGATGCAGGCTTAGTTGATGTTTGCCAGAAATTAGCCAATCAGGGCATTAGAGTAATAGTTGCAGGTTTAGATATGGACTTCAAAGGCAAGCCATTTGGCCCCATACCATCCTTATTGGCCTGTGCTGAATATGTTACCAAAGTACATGCCGTGTGCATGCAATGTGGCGATTTAGCTCATTTTTCTCACCGGTTATCAGAAGATGAAAATTTAGTTATGTTGGGAGAAAAAGCAGCGTATGAACCTTTATGCAGATCGTGTTATAATAAAATCAGTTCCAAAAAATAATTATGCAATCCTATTTTTTTAGTGAAGTGTGCCAATGGATTCCATGTGAATCAGTCATCAAAAAAGATATCGAATTTTCATACCTAATCACAGATAGTCGTTCTGTGACTCATCCTGTAAAGTCATGTTATATAGCCATATCAGGAGAGAATCATAATGGGCATGATTATATTTCATCTTTGTACCAGCAGGGTGTCAGGTGTTTTATGGTGGAAACATCTTATCATATAGATCATAGTTTAGATGAAGCAAACTACATCTTTGTTGATGATACTTTAGTTGGATTTCAGAATTTAGTGAAGCATAAAAGGAATTTATATAATTGTCTTGTAATTGGCATTACCGGGAGTAACGGAAAAACCATTGTAAAAGAATGGATATCCCAATTGATTGGCAAAACAAAGGTATTGGTACGTTCTCCTAAAAGTTATAATAGCCAGGTGGGAGTTCCATTATCTGTTTGGCAATTAAATAGGAATACTGAAATAGGAATTTTTGAAGCAGGGATATCTAAGAAAGGTGAAATGGAAAAAATTGAGCCAATCATATCACCCACTATAGGATTAATAACAAATATTGGCGCAGCTCATCAGGAAAATTTCATATCAAAAAAAGAAAAGCTGAAGGAAAAACTTCGCTTGTTTAATAATTGTAGATCATTAATATATTGTATAGATCATTCTATTATTGATGAAGAGATCAGAAAATCATACCCTGAAAAATCTACATTTACCTGGGGCTATGACGATAAAGCAGATGTGAAAATTCTGCGTAAAGAAATCACTGACACTTCTTCTATCATACATGTAAGGTGTCATGAAGATTTTGAGATATTACTTCCTTTTACAGATAGCGTTTCGTTTGAAAATGCAATGCATTCTCTTACCGTAATGTTGAAATTAGGTTATCGCATTGATCACATTAAAAAGAATATTGCGAAGTTGGTTCCTGTTGCCATGCGTATGGAGCTAAAGGAAGGATTGAATAGCTGTATATTGATTAATGATGCATATAATTCAGATGTTTCTTCATTGGCTTTATCTCTTGACTTTCTAAAGCAGCAAAGTAGAAGTGAAAATGAAGAACGCACCTTAATTTTATCTGATATTTATCAAAGTGGCATTGAAAATGAAGAGTTATGTAAACAAATAAATACATTACTTCATCAAAAAGGGATATCAAAATTTATTGGAGTTGGAGAGGTGTTAAAATCATATGCTCATCTATTTATACCTAATGCATCTTTTTATTCAACTACAAAGGAATTAATAGATCATATATCCAGTAACTCATTTAAAAATGAGGCTATTCTGATTAAAGGGTCTCGTAATTTTGAATTTGAAAAGGTAAGTGAAATATTAGAAAAGAAGCATCACCAAACTTGTCTGGAAATAAATTTAAATGCACTGGTTGAAAACTTAAATTTTTATCGCACAAAGCTCAATGATTCAACAAAAGTGCTAGCTATGGTTAAAGCTTTTAGTTATGGGAGTGGTTCATTTGAAATAGCAAATGTATTACAGCATCAAAAGGTTGATTATTTGGGAGTAGCTTTTGCTGACGAGGGTGTTGAGCTAAGGAATGCAGGTATTTCATTGCCAATTATTGTAATGAATCCTGAAGCCAAAAGCTTTCCTATGATGCTTGAGAATAAACTTGAACCGGAGTTATATAGTTTCAAAGTTGCGAAAGAGTTTGTTGAGGAGCTCAGAAAAGAGGGCTTGACTGAATATCCGGTGCATGTTAAATTGGATACAGGAATGAATCGCCTGGGATTTGTTAAAGATGATTTGAATGCATTAATCCAAGAGCTTAAGGATAATACTGAATTAAGTATGAAGTCGGTGTTTTCTCATTTGGTTGGAACCGATGCTCCTCTATTAGATGAGTTTACAAATGAGCAAATTAGTCAATTTCAATCCATGTCTATTCAACTGGAGGAAGCCCTGGGATATAAATTTATCAAGCACATTTTAAATTCTGCCGGAATATTGCGTTTCCCCAATGCTCAGTTCGATATGGTACGACTAGGCATTGGTTTATATGGAATAGGTGCCGTGGAGCAGCATAAATTAAAAAGTGTAACCCGCTTTAAATCATATGTTTCTCAAATAAAGTTAGTTAAGGCACATGAAACCATAGGTTATAATCGAAAAGGATTATTGCCTTACGATGCAGAAATTGCCGTTGTACCTGTAGGTTATGCTGATGGTTTAAATAGAAAGTTGGGTAATGGAAGGGGCAGGATGATCGTTAATGGACAGTATGCCTCAATTATTGGTAATATTTGCATGGATATGTGCATGATTGATGTTACAGGACTTAATGCCAAAGAAGGTGAAGAGGTTGTGATTTTTGGATCAGAATATTCGGTTTCTGAATTAGCAAAGGCGTTAGATACTATTCCTTATGAGATTTTTACGAGTATAAGCCGCAGAGTAAAAAGAATATATTATTATGAGTAATAATTAGATACCTTTAGTATATACTGTTTGTTGTCTCAGTTCTTGAAGTAGTAAATGTATTGTAGAGGATCTAATTTATTTTCATGCATATTCTTTTTATATATATAAGGTAATTATTTGATAATAATTTATCTTAATGTGGTTTTGGATGCTTTTATATTGTTAATTATTATTTCATTTGAATAAAGGACTTTAGTGCAATTTTATAGGAGAAAATAAAGTTTTAAAAATTCATTTATAATTAACAATATTTATTTGTTTTTAATTTGTAGATTATTTTTTTATGCTTTAATTTACACCAAACCAAACCTGAAAGCATGAAAATTAACACCTACAAACTCGTCTTCATTCTTATTCCAATTACTTTAATTCTGGGAGCGGAATTTTTACCAATTAATATAAAATTTTATAAAAGTTATCGATCTAAAAACATTCATATTAACTGGAAGATCACTGAAAAAATAAAATTAGTTGGAGGTAATAAGGATGATCTTCAAAGGCCTCCAATACATGCAGTCTTGAAATATGAGTCTATACAATATGGTGATTTAGAGGCAGAGAATCCAATTGTTGTTGATTTATCAGATGTAAATCTGAACTTTATGTATTTACCATTTTGCAAGACAGCCCATCCTCATTTTTCAAAATCAGTTAATTACAAACATAACAGTAATATGGGTTTGGTTATCTTCGAAAAGGATATTAATGGTGATATAAAATTTTCAGGAAGTTTCAAATATTATGGCATACTGTCGTATACAAAGTTTAAACAAGTAGTAATTGAATCTATGCTTGCTGATATTTATAAAGAAGTAATATCCAAATTGAATCCGTAAATTACCAATAGTTAACGCTCCCTTTTTCTAATTCAATTTAGATGATTGAATTTAATCCTAACCTAACTTTGATATTTTCTCTAACTTTTCGGCATCAAGAATCTTTATGATTCTACCATCTACAGTAATTACTTTTTCATTGACGAATGTTGATAAAGTTCTAATCGCATTAGAAGTAGTCATGTTTGAAAAGTTAGCTAAATCTTCGCGAGATAAATATACATTTAGGGTAAGACCATCATCTTCAAATCCATAAATATCTCTTAATACTAATAAGCTTTCTGCAAGTCTGCCTCTGATGTGTTTTTGGGTAAGCGTTACTGTTCTGTATCTAGAAAATCCAAGTTCTTTCGACAGAGAACGAATGATATTTAAGCTAAACTGGTGATTGGTTTCTAACAATTCATAAACAACAGCTTTGGGAATGTAAAATATAACACAAGGTTCAATAACCACGGCTGAAGCAACATGTGGTCCTTCAGCAAAAAATGCCCGATAACCAATAAAACTAGTTGGATTAGCCATGCGAACTATTTGGTCCCGGCCTCCAAAACCAACTTTATATACCTTAACTTTCCCTGAGCCCAAACATAATAATCCTTCTGGAACATCTCCCTCATTATAGATAACGTCATTCTTTTTGAAATGAAGAATTTTATGATTCTTTTCAACCTTTTCTTTTTCTTCATCAGTTAGAACATCGTATAATTGACTGATATCTTTAATGGTAGGTTCGTTGATTACTGTCTTTTCAGTTCTTCTTGGCATCTTTAAAGTATTAATAGTCCGCTTTAACGATCTATTTTATGTTGTATAACATGTATAATAACGACCAAAAATAGAAAAAAGACAACACACTAGCAACAATAAAGTGTAAGTGCTTAGTTTTTTTATATTTATTTGAGGTTTAATACTTGGAAACAAGGGGTATTCTTCTTCCTAAACCAAATGCTTTAGAGGATACTCTTATAATCGGAGCCGTTTGGAACCGTTTGTATTCATTAATGTTAACCAACCTAACAGCTTTGTATACAGTTTCTTTATTAAAGCCTGCTGCAATTATTTTTTGAGGGGATTCGTTTTTCTCAATGTAATTGAAAAGAATTTTATCGAGAATATCATAATCCGGCAAGGAATCACTATCTTTTTGATCTGGACGAAGTTCCGCAGATGGTGGTTTAACGATTGTATTTACCGGAATTATTTCTTCGTCACGATTAATATATTTAGCCAGGTCAAATACATCTGTTTTATAAACATCACCTAAAACCGAAAGACCTCCATTCATATCTCCATATAGAGTTCCGTATCCAACTGCGGCTTCACTTTTATTGGAGGTGTTGAGTAGTATATGTCCGAATTTATTTGAGAGTGCCATTAATAATGTTCCTCTAATACGGGCCTGAATATTTTCTTCTGCAACATCCGGTTTTAATCCCTTAAACAAGGGCTCTAATGTTTCATCATAGCTGCTAACGATATTTTTAATAGGTACTATATCATATACTATTCCCAGATTATTAGCCAGATCTTCAGCATCTTTTATAGAATGATCTGAAGAGTATTTGGATGGTAACAATAAAACCCTAACATTTTCAGGACCCAAAGCCCGGGCTGCAATAACTACAGTTACTGCTGAATCAATTCCTCCTGAAAGGCCAAGTGTTGCTTTGGTAAAGCCCATCTTTTTAAAATAATCTTTAACCCCCAGTACAAGTCCGTCATGAATTAACTCTAGCTTATCTTTTAGAATGGGTTCTTGTGTCGATTCAGATTCAATATTTTCTAATTCACAATATTGTATATCTTCACAAAAAGCATGGAGTTGATTAGTGATTTTTCCCATACTATTCACGACTAATGAACTACCATCAAATACTAATTCTGTGTTCGCTCCAATTTGATTTACATATACAAATGGAAGTTGATGCTTAGCTGCTTTCTGTGAAATTATTTGTTGTCTGATTTGTCCCTGGTTATATGAGAAAGGAGAAGCTGCAATATTGATTACCAAATCAGGATTGAGTTGTTTCAACTCTTTAATTGGTGATTTTTTATACAGTTTGCTCTTTGCAAAGGAGTTGGCTACGGGTTGCTTATCCCATAGATCTTCACAAATTGTAATGGCTAATTTTTTTCCTTTGTAATTAACCAGATTAAACTCATTATTTGGTTCAAAATAACGGTATTCATCAAAAACGTCATAGTTTGGCAATAATGTTTTATGATGTATTGATTTGATATTACCATCTACCAAAACAAAGGCTGAGTTAAATAGCTTTTTCCCTTTTTGTTCGGGGTTGATACTTGGACAACCAACGATTGCCATAATGTTATTGCATTCCTTTGCTATCAGATTTATTTGATCTAAACATTGCTCAACAAATTCCTCTCTTTCAAGTAAATCCAAAGGTGGATATCCACAAACGGCAAGTTCCGAAAACACAATTAAGTCGCATTGGTTGTTTTGAGCATTATGTATTGCATCAACAATTTTTTTTGTGTTGTATTCAAAATTTCCAACATGATAATTTAACTGTGCTAGTGCTATTTTCATTCTCCTTAAATTTTTATTAGAAATTCCATTTTTAGAATTTCTTTCAACGTCAAATTGTATAGTTAATGATATCTAATAATGAATATTTTGTGTGGGATAAGGTATTCATTATGAGGTTTGTGTACTTGTTGGTTAATGCTGTTTTAAAAGATGATTCCGAAGTTAAAAACCAATCTGTTCAAAATCGCTTTGTCATCATAGTTTTCATTTTTTGTTATGTCAGATATTCCCTGATTATAAGTAAAACCCATTTTTAAATAGGCATCACCTCCAATAGAATATTGCATTCCACCGCCAAACTGGTATCCAAAATTAAACAAACGAACTTCATCATTTAGGTTTTTTCCGGATCCGTCGTTTGTTTTTATATTGAATTGAGTTGATAAACCAAATATTCCATAGAAGCTGTTTCTTTGAAAATCACTTGTTTGTAACTTTAAGCTTAATGGTACTTCTATGTATTTTAATCGATATTCAATAGTGGAATTGGCTTCTTTATCAATGGTTTCATCCCCAATAATAAAGGAGGTGGGATCTTTGTATCTTAACTTTCCACCAGTTGTATTAATCGTAAGTCCGGTTGAAATGGCATAATTTTTTGCGAAGAAATTATCCATCTCTACCCCGAAATTGTATCCAAATAAACTTCCATTTGAATCAATACTGTTATTATCAGAATTAATCCAACTAACCTGTGGACTAAGAGTAAATGCAAAGCGAACATTCGATTCTCTGTCAGACTGAGCAAACAAACCAGTTGTTGCTATTATAATTAGTACAAAAAGTGAGGTTATTTTCTTCATTGTTTTTAATATTAGAAATAGTAAAAGATTTGCAAACTTAAATAAAAAACGTATAAAATATCTATTTAGTACAGGTTTTGATAGTATTTGATGATTGTATGAGGTAAGTCATCTGTGTTGTATTTCTGCGAATTATTATATTTATAAATTATATACTCAGTAAATTTATTCCTCACTTAATCTACCTTTTTTTTGTGCAATAAAACTTATTACAATCAATTGTAACGAATGATAAATCATTATTGGTAAGATAAAAAGCCCTTGTGTGGCCATGTTTTTAAATAACACATTTGCCATCACAGTACCATGTACCAATGATTTTTTTGATCCACAGAATAAGGCTGTAGTTTGGTCTTTTGTTGAAAAATTTAGCCATGACGTTATTCCAAAGATGATGCCATAAATTAATGTAAATAGTATGACTATCAAAAAAAATGCTGATAGCAAATAGCTGATTTTGATATCGCTGAATAATTGTGCAGAAAATGATTTACTAAAGCTATTGTATACAATTCCCAAAATAATACTCTTATCAAATAAGCTTAAATATTTACTGTATTTGCGAGCAATAGTACCCAGATATTTATTAAGAGAAAGGCCAATGATTACTGGTAATAATATTTTTATGACCAGACTAATGATACTTCCGGTAAAATCAAATCCCTGATTATTTGTAGCCATAAACAAGCCCATCCATAAAGGAGTTATCACAATGCCAATTAAACCTGAAATACTTGCATTAAATATGGCTCCGGGAATATTTCCTTTTGCAATGGAGACCATAACCACAGAAGATGAAACGGTGGAGGGTAATGCTGCCATAAAAAATAAAGCCAACCAAAGTAATTGTTGGTCTTCAGAATGTATAAATGGTTTAATGCAAATTACTAATAAGGGAAATATTAAAAATGTAGATAATTGTACAATTAAATGCAGTTTATAGTTTGATAGTCCTGTTTTCATATTCTTCGGACTAAGTTTAAGTCCGTAAAAAAAGAAAATTAAGGAGATGCCTATTCCGGTAATTTTTTCCAGTTGAATATAGCTATTACCATCTCCAATTCCCGGAAAATAGTAAGCCAAAGCAATCATACACAATAAACCAACTATAAAACCGTCTATTTTTTTTAGCATATTTTGTTGAAGTTTGGGCAAAAATAGTCCTTTTTTTATAAGTTTGTTTGCTATCAATCAAAATGCTAAAATTTTAATTGAACTTAGGTTATTAAATAATGTACTATGAAGATTAACAGATTATTTGCAACTAAAGTGATCAGTTGTATTGTGATACTTACTTTTTTTTATTCATGTAAAGATAAAAAGCTGCATCCTGATGTCAGTCACATTGAAGTCGATGTAGATGTAATTCCATTTTATCAGGAGTTTAATAATATGGATACAATGGATATATTAACTTCTTTTTACCCTTTACAAAAGAAGTATCCCAAATTTATAGAAGCATATAATCAACAAATAATTAAAATTGGTTCGTCAGAAGCACCTGATTTTGATAAAAAACTATTATCGTTTGTAAATTATGATGCTAATAAAGATATTATTGAAGAAGCCAAAGTAGTTTTTCCTGATCATCATAAAATGTTTAGTAAAGAATTAGAGGAGGGGTTTAAGCATTATAAGTATTATTTTCCTGAAGCTGATATTCCTGTCATCTATTTAATGATTTCAGGATTCAGCCAGTCCATTGCAGTTGATAATTCATGGGTAGCAGTATCTATAGAAAAATATTTAGGTGCTGATTGTAGGTTTTATGAATGGATTGGTATTCAAAAATATCTCCGTAAAGGAATGGTGAAGGAAAAAATGGCTCCGGATGTGTTAAGAGCAATGACTTTGACTAATTATAAGAAGAATGCGGAAGTTAACGATGTGATCAATAATATGATATATACCGGGAAAATAAGGTATTTTGTGCACCGATTGTTCCCAGACTTACAAGATACCCTTCTTTTTGATTATTCAGGTTACCAGATGAAGTGGTGTAAGAATCACGAAGCAGATGCCTGGGCTTCAATGGTAGAATGGAAACATGTTTTTAATGATGATAGAATGTTGATACGAAAATATACCGGAGATGCTCCATTTACCGCCAATTTTGGTGATAATTCTGCACCAAGGGCTGGAGAATATATCGGATATAAGATTGTTGAATCTTATATGAAAAATAATGAGGAAGTAACACTTAAGGATTTGATGTATGATACTGATGGAAGACGAATCTTAGCAGCTTCAAAATATCGACCATGAATGTAGGTGTAGAAAAAAGACATCTGCGCAATCAAATTAAGGAAGAAAAAAAGCGGATGTCCTTAAAAAATAGACTTTTTGAATCACAACAAGTATTTCAGAAGGTTGAATTGACTGAGGCCTTTCAAAAGGCAGAACATGTTTTATGTTATTGGTCCTTGCCGGATGAATTAAGTACACAAGATTTTATCAGAAAATGGTTTAGGTCTAAGAATATTTATCTTCCGCGAATTACCAATGGCAGAATAGAGGTGGTGCTATATTCAGGAGAATCATCAATGCGAAAAGGAGAATTTGGTATTTTAGAGTCTGAAGGAGAGGCTTTGGTTGATTTATCGTTAATTGATATGGTTATTGTTCCTGGTGTTGCCTTTACGCTAAAAGGAGAAAGAATGGGGAGAGGTGGTGGTTATTATGACAGATTACTTCCTTCAATGCCCTTGTCCATTAAAATGGGTGTGGGTTATAAATGTCAGTTAAGGGATCATATTCCTGTTCAGATTCATGATGTATTAATGGATATGGTAATAACCGGTGGGTAAGGATATATATTCAGAGAAATATTTTCAGCCCATGAATGAAAAGAGAAAACCAGATAATATAAAAAACCCCTTCCTATATTTATAAGAAGGGGTTTAATATTTTTTCGCCGCAATTAAGCAGGATGAATAGCTTCTGTAGGGCATACATCAGCACAAGTACCACAATCAGTACAAGCCTCAGCATCAATTTTATAAATATCTCCCTCAGAAATAGCGTCTACAGGACATTCATCAACACATGTTCCACACGCGATACAATCTTCGTTTATAACGTAAGCCATTTTTGTATTGTTTTTGTTAGTATTACTAGTATTTGAGTAGCAAAATTATTTTCTTTTTTTTTATATAAAAACAATATTAATCGTTTTAAGTTTATTTGAAATGCTTTTAAATAAGATTTTGCCAAAAAAACATCCTTAAATCATGAAATTTAAGGGCTTAATTAGTTAATAAATCCATTGCAATATAGGCCATTAACCCTACGGAAGTTTCTAAAGATGATTCATTTAGATTGAATCCGGGAGTATGTAACCCACCAGTATTTTTTTTGTTCACCTGCTTTACTCCAAATCGATAAAAGGTGCAAGGATATTTTTGAGTGTAATAACCAAAATCTTCAGCTGTCATCCGGATATCCATTTTATGAACATGATTTTGACCGAGATATTCTTGCGCTGCAGAAAACGATTGCGCTGTAATATCTGCATTATTGGTAACTACCGGATATCCATCATTAATCTTCACATCACAACTGGCGCCCATACTTTCTGCCATTTCACTGGCTATTTTTCGAATATGCGTCTTTATCTTGGCTCTCCATTCCTCATCCATAGTTCTTAAAGTACCTGCAATTTCCACTTTTTCTGGTATTATATTAGTTGCACCATCTGCAATAACTTTACCAAAAGATAGTACTGTAGGGATGTTTGCAGGAACCATGCGGCTCACAATTTGCTGAAGCGAAACAATAATATTGGCAGCAATCAGTACATTGTCGTTTAAGGTGTGCGGCATGGCTGCATGACCGCCTCTCCCTTTCACCGTCAGGTAAACTTCATCACCGGATGCCATATACATGCCTTCTTTAAAACCTACATCACCTGCATCCATATCCGGAAGTACATGTTGACCAAGTATAATTTCAGGTTTTGGATTGTCAAGAGCTCCTTCTTCCATCATCAACTTTGCACCACCGGGAAACTTTTCCTCACCAGGTTGAAAGATCAATAGTATAGTTCCTTCCCAGTTATCTTTTAACTCATTTAATATTTTTGCAGTACCTAACAATGAAGCCGAATGCGCATCATGACCACAGGCATGCATTACACCTTTGTTACAGGATTTAAAAGGATTTTCTTCATTCTCAACTATTGGTAAAGCATCCATATCAGCTCTTAAGGCAATTACTTTTTTGCCAGCGTTTTTCCCTTTTATGGTACCGACAATTCCAGTCTTTACATATCCTGATTTATAGGGAATGCCATACTCATCCAGTTTTGAACAGATGTATTTTGAGGTGTTGTGTTCTTCAAAGGATAATTCCGGATTTTGATGTATGTGTCTTCTGATATCAACAATCTCGGAGTAATATTTTTGTGTAAGATCTTTTATTGTTTGCTTTAAATTCATTCCTGCATTTTTTTTTATTGATGGTGCAAATATACAGTTTTGTGTTGAACCCATAATCAAATAAGATTATATCATGATTTATTGGTTTTTACGATATAGTTGATCATTTAATATTTGATTTTATGAGGAAAAACCAAAATTTTATGTCGATTTCAGTCTATAGTGCACATCTGTCCTCATAACTCTTGGCGCAATTTTGGTTCAGGTTGAGCTGGCAAAAGAAAGCTATCAAGTAGTGTTATATCGTGTCAGCAAGAAAACTCCATTTTTTTCGTTACTCTTGCTTTCAAAATGATCATTTACGGCAGTAAACTCACATTTT
>JBNKGY010000089.1:0-15242 GCA_050290065.1 Marinilabiliaceae bacterium | reverse complement strand
TTTCACCTTCTGCATCTATTTCCACTTCTCCTGTGGGCAGGTTTCTAACATATCCTTTTATACCATGTTGCCGTGCTTTTTCCTGTACAAAATATCTATAACCAACGCCTTGAACTCTTCCACATACGATCATCTTCACTCTTCTCATCATCGTTTTTATTATTAAAATAGCTCTTTATATATCAAAAAAAATTCTTTTATATTCTCTATTTAGTGTTTGTCTATAAAGTCCGGCTACTGCGTTGTTGCTCAAAATCCAAACCCTCATATACGCTGGCATACTGCGGTCTGAATTTTTCACACACCTTGTATTTTAACTTTATACCTCAAACACCCGACTTTATGGGCAGGCACTATTTAGATTTGAGTATTCATATTTATACCATTGTTATAGAACCCGGTTAATTACAATTGGCTTATCTAATTTACAATTTAGTTAAACTTTATAAAAGCTTAAAATCAAAAATTATTGAGTAAATAGTCTTTTATGGCAATGTCTGCAGGAAGCCATTTTACACAATTCAATTCTTTTGACTCTAACCATTTGATTTCCTGATGTTCGATTGGTGTTGGTTTTGTATTTAGTAGTTTACAAACAAATGGAAGTAATTCAACTGTTTTATCTGTGTATGCATATGTAAATACAGGTAAAGCCTTTTGAATATGTACTGTACAGTATAGTTCCTCCTGAATTTCCCTAATGATGCAAGCTTCTGCTTTTTCACCTTTTTCAAGTTTACCCCCGGGAAATTCCCAATATCCAGGGTGTGGCATCGTTGAGCTTCGTTTTGCCGCCAGAAATTTATTTTGGTGCAATATAATGGCACAGGTAACTTGTATTGTCTCCATATACTTTTTTATGAATTGGTTTACAAAGAATAAATACAAATACATTGTTACGATTCTATTGAAAATAGTGTATTAAATCACTAGGTGTTTAATTCGAATAGTATCTTTTATTACTTAGTAATCCGCAAAAATATGTGTATTTTAGCCAAAATGCACTTCTAATGAGTAAAATTGTTCCCGAAAAATGGATTCAAACTAAAGTTACCATTGGCTTTATCATTATTATAGCCATTGCTATTGTTATATTCACTATTAGTTATTTTTCTGTAGTCTCCATTATTAAAGTTAAGAATGATTCGGGGGGGTATGAAAAGGAATTTACATACTTAAATCAATTAATATTTGAGATTATAGAAACAGAAGGAATTAGCCGTGTTTACGGTGTTACCGGCGATCATTCTTACGAAGATGATTATCAAATTCATCATGATTCTGTTTTGAGTATAATTGCCTTCCTACCAAAACTCTTTCCTGATACTGTTTCAATTAATGGAATTAAAGAAGTGAAGCGATTGTATTTAAGAAAGAAGGAATTGATGGACCAATTGCTGCAAATCAATATTATCAATCTTCACTCTTCTTCAACAGAAAACTTGTTATCCTCTATACCTGATTCGTTAAGTTATGAAGTGACGGAGTATACTTATAAAAGTTTAAAGCTAGATTCTGCCCAGGTAAATGGTGACAGTATATCTTCAGAGATTGATGATCAGCCTCAAAAACGCAGAGGCTTTTTAAAAAGGATGAGTGATTTTTTAGGAGGAAAGAAGGAAAAGGAGGATTCTTATGAAGAATATGAGCCTGTAGTAAGTCAACAGGTTGATTCAACTGTTTTAAAGCAAGTGCGTGAAGATCAGAATATCCAAAAAATTAAAAAACAACTAAAACAGGTAAGTAAAGCAGAACGTCAGTTTAGCATTCGATTGCAAAAACATGAATATGATATTATTAAGCTTGACAGACTCCTAACTGAACAAATCAAAACAATAGTTAGTAATTTACAAGAAATCACAATTAAAAAAAATAATATCAGGCGCCACGAATTGGAGACATTAAGAAGCGATTTAATCGATCGAATTCTACTCCTGGTAGGATCTGCAGTTTCCCTTATGCTGTTCTTTATTTATTGGATTAGTCGGGATATATCAAAAAGTCAGAAACTTAAAAATGATATCATTCGGGCAAAAGAAAGGGTGGATAAATTACTTAAAGTAAAGGAGCAATTTGTGGCACATATGAGTCACGAAATTAGAACACCGCTAACTTCCATCATCGGGTTTTCTGAACAATTAACCGAAATTAAAAATTTAAAAGCTCGTAATGATATCTCCAATAAAATACGTTTATCTGCAGAACATCTTAAAGGACTTATCAATAATATTTTAGATAGTTCCTTGTTGGAGTCAGGGAAGGTGGATTTTTACAAAGATCAGATACATGCAGGCAAAATGATGGAAGATCTGTTTCATTTATTTGAGATGCGTGCCAGTGAAAATGGATTGACCTTAAGTTATCAAGTTGATGAAGGATTAGAGTATTTTGAGTCCGATTTATTAAGGTTGAAACAAGTGCTTATTAATTTGATAGGTAATGCCATTAAATTTACCCATGAAGGGTCTGTTTTTTATAGTGTTGAGCTTAAAAAAGACCGATTGGTATTTACTGTTAAAGATACTGGTATTGGGGTGCCCCGGGAAAAGCAGAAAACCATTTTTAAAATGTTTAACCAGGTAAATGTAAGCTTATCGCGTAAGTATTCGGGCACTGGACTTGGATTATCCATTAGTCGCCAGATTGTTGAGGCCATGGGAGGTGGCATTCAATTGACAAGTAAAGATGGCGAGGGGAGTACTTTTACATTTCATATTCCTTACATAAAAGGAAAGGAAAGTATTAGTATTGAAAAAAATCAAAAGGAATATAATTTTAAAGAGAAATCCATATTGGCTATCGATGATGATGAAATGATATGCCAGGTTATTGATGGAATATTACATGATAAATGTAAAGTACTTGATGTAAACACCAATCCGGATAAAGCCGTTCAGGCACTTTCGCACAGACATTATGATTTATATATGATTGATTTGCATATGCCGGAAGTGGATGGCTTGCAGTTGAAAAATATAATAAGAAATGAGAAAAATATTTCAACCCCGATACTGTTTTTAACTGCCGATATGATTAATGCAGAATTGAAAAGAGCTACTGAAGAAGGTAATATCTGGGTGATGTCGAAACCCTTTTCAAAGCAGCAAATTATGGATAAGTTATCTGAAATATTTTATTCATCCATTTATACTGAAGAGGCCGTGATAATAAATGAAGACCTGAATAGTAATAAGCCTTTTTCTTTAGAGAGTGTTAAAACGTTTACAGGAGATGATGACGAGTTTTTAAAATCTGTAGTTCAAACGTTTCTTGACAATACCGACTCGGCAATTCAGGATATGAAGGGGGCAATTACTTCAGATACCCAAAATTTATCTATCGTTACAGAAAGGGCTCATAAGTTATTAACCGGTTTCAGGCAGTTTAAAATTGAAAAGGGGATTGGGATATTAATTGAATTGGAAAATTGTTTAAATAACCAGTTATCTGACAAAAACATCGAGGATTTATTAAATGGTTTGATTAAGCTTTGGTCTAAAATTAAAATTGAATTAATGCAAGTTGTATAAAACATATAATCAGGTTGTGATATATGGTATGTGCCTGTACTATAGTTGTTTGACTGTTTATGCAATAATTATCATAAAAATTCAATTTTATTACATTTTTAATGTTCAAATAAATACTTACAATAATTTTCTTCCTTTATTTTTAAGGTGTTTGTCATTGGTCATTTCTACTATGTATCATGTTATTAATTTAATCATTTCATTAACCCTTATTTTACTATTAGAAACATGAAAAGTTCCCTTAAAAAGATCTCATTATTTTCTCTTCTAACTTTTACTTTATTTTCCTTTACTCTGGATTGGAGTACATCGGATAAGGATTTTTTATCAAAAATCATTGGGTATAATAAAATCAATCATCAGGAAAAACTCTACTTGCATACCGATAAACCTGTATACATAACAGGCGAAGATTTGTGGTTCAGTATATATTTAAATGATATTGTTACCAACCTGCCAAATCAAACAGAAAAGGTGGTTTATGTAGAGTTGATCAATCCAGAAGGTAAATCAGTATTAAAAAATCTGTATCAAATAAATGAAGGCAGAGGATCAGGTCAAATAGAATTAAAGGATACATTATCTACGGGTAACTACTTGTTGCTGGCCTATACGAATTGGATGCGAAATTCAGGTCACGATTTTTACTTCAAGAAAGAAGTTGTTATTGTTAATGAAAAAACGAAAAGTCAGTCCCAAAGCGCATTTAAGAATTCATTAACAACAGCACAAAATAAGAAAGCAAGTAACTTAACTAAATCTGAAGCGAATCAGTCTGGCAGAATATCATTACGTTTTTTTCCTGAGGGAGGTACCATTGTGAGTGGAATTTTATCCAAGGTGGCTTTTGAAGGAGTTGATGAATTTGGAAATCCAGCAAAATTTTCCGGAGAAATTATCGATAAAAACGGTGAGTCTGTTACTTTGTTTCAGCCCATGTGGGAAGGTAAAGGCATGTTTTCATTCTTTCCTCAATCCTCAATGCAATATAAAGCCATTATTAATAAAACAGATACTTTTGATCTTCCACCTGTTCAATCAGAAGGATATCAGCTTTCCATTGAATCGTCTTTTGGTTCTGATAAGTTATTGTTGAAAGTACAGGGCAGTGCTAATATGCGCGGCCAAAAGGTTTTTATTCTGGCCATGCAGGATCAAAAGCCCATGATGGCATTTACAGATAGTCTGGTTAATAATACGATGCTTGTATCAATCAAAAAATCAGAATTAAATACAGGAGTAGTTCAATTTACCTTATTTGATGCACAAAAAGTTCCACGTTGTGAACGATTGATTTTTATTAATCATTACGATTTTACTACTATCAATATTTCACCTGACAATCCGAATCCTTCAAGCAGGGAAAAAATAACATTGAATATTAGTACACTGAATCCACAAGGTCAGCCAGTACCCGGAACATTTTCTCTGGCTGTTACCGATGCGAGCCGTATTTCAGATAAGTATTATAAGCCACTGGATTTTGTGAGTTATAACATCTTTGGTTCAGATATTCCGGACTATAACGGAGACGCATCTTTTGTGATGAAAAAGAGCCAAAGGAGTGCGATACAATCTGATTTGGTTATGCTTACCAATGGTTGGCGCCGTTATGAATGGCAGGAGGTATTAAAAGAAACGGTTACGATACCAAAGTTTTTAGAGGAACCAGGTATTTATTTAAAGGGAAAGGTGATGAAATCGACTTCAAAAGAGGCAGGACCTGATGCTCAGGTGTTCATGCGTTTCAATGAAAAAGACAGAGGAGACAGATACTTTGCCAGGACAGATGAAAACAGTGAATTTACCTTTTTACTTGAGGATTTTACCGATTCGTTGGTAGCTATCTTAACTACAAAAAATCAGAAAGAAAAGTTTACAGATTATGACGTTAAACTCGAATCAAATATAGAATCCCGTGCATTTGATTTAAAGGCAAGAAATCAGTTATCTGATCAAACCTATTCTGAAGAAATTAAATACGAGGGGGAGTCGGTGCAGACTGGTATATCCGGCTTAAAGAAAAACACATTGGCAACTGAGCTGGTTCGTGCAAAAAGTCAGGATTTTTTTGTGGATACCACTAATGTGAGTATTGATGAGGTTAAGATACTGGGTACAAAAGTACAAGATTCAAAAGGAGCAATTACAAGTGCATACGGAGCTCCCGCAAAATCCGTAGGAACTAAGCAAATTGAAGATCTGGCCGAGGCCAGAGAGTGGAATTCAGGGATTATTAATGTGATTTCAGATGCATTTCCCGGCCTGGAAATATATACTTCAATTGATAAATCCGGCGGCAAGGAAGCTATCAATTTTATTCCAAGAGATAGAAAGAGGCACCGCTTTTTTGTATATGTAGATGGTAACATGGTGGGCGCTTCTGATGACAAAGGTATTTTAAAGAAAATGCTTAGTGTTTATGAAGTTGAAGATTTAACTTCTCTGGCTTCAAGTGAGGTTGAATCCGTTGATCTGATATATCCACAACAAGGAACCAGTAAGTTTAAGTTAAATAGTGAGGCCTTACGGGATGCAAAAATAGAGGTAGCACAGAATACTGAACTTTCTATTACTGATAGTAACCTGTCACCAGAGACTGCCCCGGATATTACAACTTCTGAAACAGGAGAGATTACAGCCATTGATCCGCTGAAAGATTTAAAAGAGAATTCATTATTCTACAACTCACCTGAAGCTATTATTTCTATCTATACAAAAGGTGGAGGTGGTCTTTATGCAAGCTCAGATATAGAAGGAGTGAGTAAAATATATTTAAAAGGATATACAAAAGTAAAAGAGTTTTACTCACCTGATTATTCAGATACTAAGGTTAATGTGAATAATGATAAGCGCTCAACATTGTATTGGAATCCGTTAATTACTACAGATGCTAACGGGCAGGTACAAGTTGATTTCTATAATACGGATATATCCACTCTGTTTAGAGCTGAAGCAGTGGGGTTTTCGAAATCCGGAAACGCCGGAAATACACGTATCGTTTTTGGTCAGGAGAAAGAACAGAATTTGAATGCGGTAAATGCATCTGTACAAGAAACAGATAACTATTCCAACGAAATATCTTCAGCGGAAAGTCGGGAAGATAAATCAAAGCAAAAATATCAGGTATTATTAAGTAACAATCAACCTGCTTCATATGCATTTGTATCTGATCCGTATAAAAAATGGGGTACAATAAGTGATTCAAATGGCGCCTTTTATATTGATGATGCTGTTGTAAAACCAGAGGATACCTTATTCATTAGCCATGGAGGAAATGAATCACTTAGTATTATACGATCCAAATTATCTGATCAGTCAGAAGCTCTTATTCTAAAAGAGAATATTACCATTGAACCTGAGCTTAATGGAGAAAAAATATTTACTAAAGCGATAAAAAGCATACTGGATACTAAACTACGGGGTACTGAATATGCCAATTGTGTTTATCGTCAGCAAATATTTAAAGGTGAGGAGCTTCAGCATCTGTTAGATTTAAAAACAGAATTGAAATTGCCGAATTATTCTGATCCGGCTATAGGATTTTCTCCAAATCCAATTGTAGGCCATATTTTTAAAGTAGAGAATTATGACAATGATTCAGAATTTACACCGTACAATAATTCAGGCTATAAAGTGCCTATTTTAGATGTATTCTTTAAGGAAGTCACCTTCATTAAATCATCGTATAGAAATTACTATGATTTTAATTATTCAGGAACCTGTACTTATCAAAACCGAAAAGTTTATAAGGTCACCTTTGAGCAAAATGATAAAAGTAATTGGGCCCTTTCTTCCGGATATGCACTCATTGATGCAGAAAATTATGGTTTTGCCTATATCAATTGGAAACATAGTCGTAAAGGCAGTCAGTATATTGTTCCGGATATGTTCCTGATGGGTGGAACAAAACACCATGATTTTAAACTCACCAATGAGGAAAATCAGGCGTTCTATTATTTTATTGATGGTTCATGGAAATTTAAGGGAGCAATTCAGGACGTGGTGTTTTATTTAAATAGCAATACCTACAGCTATAAGAGAGAAATGCTGATAACTGACTATTTAGGTGAAACCTTAAAGTCGTTTAAAATTCATTCTCTTACGGATATGAAAACCAGATTTATTTTGGTTAAAGAACCTAAGTATTTGCCTCATTTATGGAGAGAGGCATGGTATTTACCAACCAATAAAGTAATTCAAAAGAATGTACCTTATATGCACGAAATCATTTTCTTATCTCAACCTGAAAAATAAGTAGAGGAAAGTTTTATTGAAGCCGGACTATTATAGATTTTCTAACACTATTTCGGGTTAAATTGAATATAATATGAGAGGCTATCCAAATGGGATAGCCTCTCATGTTTTTGAAACTCTTATGCCTTGCATCAGTATTTTATATCAATCTGAAACAACGTTCGATGAAGTCAATTTTCAATTGTTTCAATCATTCAAACCATGGGCTTGTTCCTGTCGGAAGCCTAATAGGTTTTGTGTTTTAAAAATAACTTACTTATGTAGAATTATAAACCATAGAAACGTGTTGGCAGCTGTTTTTCTACTAGTTTTTTTGGTTCTTTTTTCAAGTGATTTCAATGTGTAATAGCTTTTCTAATAAATATTGTGTGATTAACACATTCCTCCATTCTAATGTGAAGCCGTGGATGATATCACAGAGGAAGTAACAACTGCTGCAATGATGGCCATTTGCATTTCTTTAATCACCTTATCTACTCCTTGCGAAATGGTATCTGTTTTCATGATTTCTTTCAGCTTAATTTTGCAGATTTTTATCTCATGTTTATCCCTACAAATCATTTTATATAGTGTACAAGCTTCAATTAATCCAATTATTTAGTTGCAAACTTGCAATCAATCTTTTTTGCCGAAGTCATTGATAGTTGAACCTGGCCATAAATTCCACCCCCTTCATACAATTTTTCAGCGGTAATATTATTCAGGTAATAACACCAACCATCTGTTTTTTTAACAATGGCACGTACCGTACCTGTTGCTATTTTTTTAGTAGGAATATCCAATTCGTTCTTGTAAACAGTCCAGTCACCTTGCGACCCGGCAAATACTTTAAGCATTACAATACTCTCCACATTATCCATTTGACTTTTTAGTAGGGCCTTAAGTTTGGTAGCAGATAATTCCGATGATTGATAATCACGGGTATTACTATCATACCAATGCTCTGGCAATCGGTTATCTTTTGCAACATTATCCTTTGCCTTTTCTATTGCTAAAAGTGCATTCTTTTTCAATTTTTCTTTGTTAATTCCATTTGTATTAAATGAAAACTCTCCGAAAGCTACTTTCTTAAAATTTACTTTTATTTCAACCCTTAGTGTATGATTTCCGTTGGGTAGATTTGATAAAGCTTCCGCCCATCCTTTAGGGTCAATATTTGTACACTTATTGGGTTCAGGAATAATATTTAACAAGGCATAATCCGGATTTCCGTTTTCAATTTGCTCTTTAGTTAAAACATACTCAATATATGAACTATAATATTCATCGTTTAAATACAGGTTTATATAAACCTTATTTTCATCATAAACATAATTGTCAAGAAGTTCTTTGATGGTTTTTTCAAAATAAACCACACCATAAATATTATCTGTTGCTGAAAACGAACTTTCAAACTGGTCAGGATTTTCTTCACCAATAACAATGGGTGATTTTGAAAACAATACTTTCTTTACCTGTTTGGCTTTACTTATTTTTGGTATTTTAATTTGACCAATTAAAGCTTGGAGTTTAACGTTTTTAGGTGTGAAATTTTTTTTTGCTTGTAATTGAGTTGAGATACTCAACATGATACATGCTACTAATAATAGAAATGATACTTTTTTCATACTTGTAAAATTTGTTGATAAAAATTTATTGCTACAAGTATATTGGAAGTTGAGAGCTAAAAGGTTGTGTATTAAATTACAAAAAGGGTACACTTTTAATAATTCGTATTACAAAAGGGGTACCCTTTGTTGCATTGTGTTGAATTACTGCTTTTTAAGTAGGATTATTATTGTTTTAGATAAAGCTCAAAATCATCCCAAAAAAACTGTAATGTACCTCCATTTTCATCTACAAAGTTTACAATATCATCGGAGGTATATAATTTCATTGGGTTAAAAAACGGAAAGCCATCAGTAAAATTCGGATCACTGGGATGGTATGTATAATCAGTAATATCAAACAAAACGGTTTTTACATCTTTATCTGAGGTTATTGCCACATAATACCTTCCATTATTAGCATCACCTTCTTTCATGTAAGTTTCTAAGGTAAACCATTCGCCCACAGGAACGGGATAATCGTAATTTGTTTCTTCCCATAAAGTTTCAGGCCCTGAATTGTCACGAGTTTGCCCTTTTACTCTAAAATAGAAAGATTCTACGGTATCTTTTTCTGCCTTTTTTATATTTAATCCAAACCTGAAAGGATAATCACCTTCTACGCCCCAATTCGGATCATTCCAAACCTCAAAAACACCCATCCAGGCAAATGACTTGGGATAAGCTTTTAAAATGTTAAAATCTTCGTGTATAAACAGCCTTATTTTTTGGTAAACTTCGGTTAAATCAACATTATTAGACATGCTTGCCTGTACCCTTCCTTTTTTTGTAGTTTCATTTACAATCTCGTGCGGATGTTTTAACCAAAATTGCAATACTTTATTTGATACTCCTGTTGGATCATCAACAATTGCTGCAAACCGGTCATTTTCTGTACCATCTTTTAGTTCAATAACAAATCTACCAATATTGGGATACTCTTTTAAATTATTGTACCAATTGTTTAAAGTATCAAAAGAGTAATCAGTTCCTTCAATATCATACCTGTGTGGTTTTGTTTTAGCAATTTCGGTTCCTGGTTCAAAACCTGAATGAAATATAAGATTTAATCCCAGTGAATCGGGAAATGATAGGGCTCCATTGTTATTGTTTCCTCCCTCATTTTCATTGTCAGTACAACTTATTATTAATGTACAAGCACTTATTAAAATTAAAAATAACTTTTTCATGACTCTTATTTCTTAAATAATTTAGAAGACAAAAATTGCCAATAATACTAATTAAGCCTAAAAACAAAGGTCTACAAAAAGGGTACAGCGCTTATTTAACATCATGACTTTAGCACATAAGCGTCTCTAAGCCAACTTACTAATTCCTTGTCAATGTCATTCTCCAATTCTATCCTAATAATGTGCTTAAATCGATTGGCTGAAATTTTTTCCACTTTTTCAATTCTGCTACTATCAATTATGTAATTTGTATGAACGTGTAAATTAATATACTTCTTTCTCACGTAAACTCCTGCAAAACCTTTTTTTGCATCCAAATGAATACTTGCTTTTTTAGGTGCCTGAATTACTGGTCCAAACTTTTCACATTCATGAATAAGATTATTGTAAATGCGAATTACGTTTTCATCTTTATCCATAAGATGATCATCTACTGAATATTCCATAGTTAATTTACTTTCGTTAATAAATTTTCAAAATTCTATAACAAAGAAAGCCCTAAAAAGTAAATAGTTCTGAAATAAAAACTTACAAATGGGGTACTTAAGTATATTTTAATAGAAAATCATCCGTTTTTTGCTCTTCTGTCAAATTAAGTTTCTTTTTTAAACGGTAACGGGCAACTTTTACACTATTTGCATCAACACTAAGCATTCGGGCTACTTCTTTAATTGATAAGTTAAGTTTTAAGTAAGCACAGTGTTTTAAATCATTTTGGGTAAGATCAGGAAAGTCACTTTTTAAATTTACAAAAAAGTTAGGATGCACACTTTCAAAGTGTTTTTTAAGATTTTCCCAATCGCCTTTTGAGTTTTTATCGTAATCAATTATATCAATAACTTCCTTAAAATCTTTTTTATTAACCTTTCCATCAATTTCAATTTTCAATAAGCCTTTGCGAACATTATCTAATATTTCGTTCTTTTTTAGAATATGCATGGTAACCGAAGTAAGTTCCCTGTTCTTTTGATCGATACTTTCTTGTAATGCTTGGCCTTTTTCCTTTTCAAATTCTTTTTCCTTATAAAGTAGCTTATTTCTATAGCGGATTCTAACCATTAGTATAATTAATACCAATATCATTAAAACAACAGAGTATATAATTAGGGTCCGAATCTTTTCTTGCTCTTCCTTTTCTGCCTTTAAATTGGCAATCTCGGCTTCTTTCTTTTGTGTTTCGTATTTCAATTGCATTTCGGTAATTAACTCCTTTTTCTCAATATTATAAATACTATCATTCATGATAATATATTCTTTTTGAGTTTGAAAAGCATTTTTATACAATTGAGCAACTTCGTAACCATCAATCATACTACTATATGAATACATTAAATACCTTGGATTATTAAGTAATTTGGATATTGCAGCAGCCTTTTTACTATAATCAATTGACTCTTTACTTTTTCCTAGCTGAATATTAACCGCAGCTATATCTAACAAACATAAAACCTTAATATTTTGCATCTCAAAATCGCTAGCTTCCTTAAGTAAATTGGAATATATTTCTAAGGCTTTTAAATATTTTTTTTGTTCCTCGTATATTCTCCCAATATTTCTTTGACAAATGATCAAATCGTGTTTGTTATTTGTTTCTTTATACCCTTCAACTGCTTTGCTAAAATAATCGAGAGCTTGTGGGTATTTTTTTAAATTTAGATAGACTGTACCAATGTTATTCTGAATCCCTAATATTCTTTCTTTTTTATTTATTTTAATAAATTTATTAAGCGCCTTTTCATAATATTCCAAGGCTAAATCATAATCTTCATAATCCAAATAAAGTGTTCCAATACCATTAAATATTTTACCTATTTGTTCCTGTAGTTCTTTTTTTTCAGCAATTTTTAATGCCTTTAAAAAATAATCAAGAGCTTTTGGAAAATCACCACTATTACTCAATTCTCTAGCTATTCCAGTCATCGATTTTACTATAATGGTTTTATCCTTAAACTCTTTCTGTGTTTCTATACAATTTTGGAAATATTTTATTGCTTCTAGACCATTTCCTTTAAGTGAATAAACAAATCCTATTTGATAATTTAATTTTGCAATCAATCTCTTATTGTGTGTCTGATTTGCAATTGTTAAACCATTTAATGCAAAAGAAAGTGCTGAATCTGGTTCTGTTTTACTAAGTCCTTTTGATAACTCTATATATATTCGAATTTTTGAGGTGTCATCTGCATTTGGTAACAAGTTAATCAAACTGTCACATTCTGAATTTCCTTTAGAAAAAACACACTTGGTAATAAATAATAAACTTAGAATTAGTAATCTTATTTTCATGATTATTTTAATTGTCTTTGGCACCTTTTTCAAAGATAATTATTCCTAGTTAAAATGAACTTCATTTTGTTGTAACAATAGTAATGACAGATTATTTAATGTAAAAATGTTTTATTTTGCTAGGATATTTCCCAACTAAAAATTTGTGTTAATGATCAATTATTTTACACGAGTAGAAGATTCAATAACTAAAGTCGTCTCGCCTCCTTTGATGCTTTTCATCTGCATTAATCTTAACATTTTACTGTTTTTCACTTTTAAAGAAGTGCCCTTTCTTCTTTCTAAAAATTTAATTTTTATTTTTTTATGGATAATTATTTCGTAATAATATTAATTTTTTACACAAACCATTTCAAGATTTTTTAAGGAAAATCTCTGTGTCTTATTTTTACCACTTCAATGAATAAAGCTCGATAATTCCTTAATATTTACTTTTATATAAACTTCTTTATTACCATTTATACTCACACAAACTACTGTAAATAAAAGATATACGAGTAGAAGTAAAATTGCTTTTGTTTTCATGATTTCTATGTATTTAGCTGTATTAATTTATTACATGTCGAATTCAGTTTCAACATCTTTGGTCATCTTCTTAAAATTATTGAAGGAGTAGCTAATACTGAATAAAACGGTTGGCGATTCGTTGTTAAAATAACCCATAAGATCCAAGTCATCGTGCGTGGTGTGTAAGGTATAATTCATACTTTGCAATACATCTTTAACCTTTACGTTTAGCGAAAGCTTTTCATTAAAAAATGTTTGGCCTACAGCCACATTAAATAAATAAAAATCACTTATTGTACCTTACGAGCGAATCTGATCGCTATTGTACATGCCAATTAACTGAAACGACCTATTGGTTTTTAAATTGAACGATGATACGACTTGCGCTCTATATTGAAAGCTGTTTTTACTATTTGATAATCCATCTTTTAAAGGCTTATAAACTCTGCGTTTAAGTAGTGTTACATTTTCTGGAGCAAATTTGGAAGAATATTGAATTTTGTGCGACCGATAACGTAAAGTCGAACGCTTTTGTGTTAAGGAAATGGGTTCGATTATTAGAAGGCAAACGTTCGGCTTTTTACTAACACCTTGTTACACTGTGTATTATTAAAGTTCGTTAAATATAAATGATATTTCGAAAAAAGAACTTTTCAATTGTGTAGCATATTTGTAGGGTGTCAAAATTATACTCGAACAACATGGAATGCTAGTTTTGTTCAAAAAATTAACACACAAAATAATTGTTATGAAATTCTTTTTTAAATTAGGCACAATCACAGTTCTATTGATTATTTTACTTAAAGTAGATGTTCTGGCAAATTTATATGTTGATGCTTCTAATGGCAGCAACACAAATTCTGGTACACAACCCGATAATGCTTTAAAAACAATTCAGTCGGCTTTTAATAAAGTGCTAGCTGGTGATACTATTTTTATTAGAGAAGGAACCTATACAGAAGCTTCTATATTCAACAAGTTCAATAATGGCAATGGCTCCCAAGAAGCACCAATTGTAATTAAAAACTACCTAAATGAACAAGCTATTATTGACGGAACAAATTATACTTTTGGTACCGATTTTAATGACCCTAAAGGTATGATGGATATCCGAGGTAAAAGCTATATTACTATTTCAGGTTTAAATTTTAAAGATTCAAAGCAATATGCTTTATGGATAAATCACGAAGGATCATATAATTCCTCTCAAATTAATATTTCCGATATTGTTGTTGAATCTACAACCGATAATGCCATTAATATGCGAAACACACAAAATATTACCCTCAAGAATATAACGATATATGATTCAAGTGGAGCAGGGATTTATTTAAAAGCCTGCACCTCAATTAATATAATGAATTGTGTTACAGAGAAAACCGCAAGTTCAGGAATTGGAGCTTGGAAATGTAGCCAACTGAGTATCATTAACAATGAAATAATTGATGCACGGTATGTTGGCGGAGGTGGAGAAGAATGCCTAACGATATCAGGAACAAACCAATTTCAAGTAATTAATAATAAGGTGTTTACAAAAAACTTTAATTTATCTAATCTTGGAATCGATGCAAAAGATACCTGTTCGTTTGGTACTATTTGCAAAAATTACGTTTACGGAACCGTCAATGCAGGCATTTATATTGATGCTTATGGTTACAATGGAAGTTCGTCTGTTTATTCCGACACGTTAAAAAACATTGAAATTTATCAAAATTGGATAGATTCATGTGGAAGAGGCATTGACATTGCCTCGGAAAAGGGACGACCTGTATCTGACATAGATATTTATAATAATATAATAACAAAACCCGGCCAAGAAGGTATTCGGATTTCTCCCCATGGTGAAGATGAAGATGTTGACAACGATGGTCTTTCTGATGGCGATG
>JBNKGY010000088.1:0-15418 GCA_050290065.1 Marinilabiliaceae bacterium | reverse complement strand
TGGTTCTAAAACATTGCGATGCAATAAAGAGTTTAAAGGATTCAAAAAAAGAGGAATAAGTGTCAAAAAAAAGAAAACCACAAGCACAAACACCACCTATGTCCCCTGAGAAATACATCAAAACTCAGGCTCGTAAATTACCCATTCACCAATGCCTCATCAATACCGGCTGGAAAACAACAGGTATGTGCAGCATATTGGTAACACGCCAACACAGCAATGGGAATTTCACCAGTGGTATTTACTTAGTCGATATTTTTTGCTTAGGAGTAAAAGATGCGGAATGCACCTTTAATGAAACACCCAAACAATACAAAGATTTCAAAGATAAATACTTTCCTGAAGACTTCTTTGAAGAAATCGACTACACCCTGGCTCACAACATTATTTATGCAGGAATAGAGTTTGCTGAGGACTATGGTTTTCATCCCTGCAAAGAATTTGGTTTACGCGGTCAGTATATTCTGGAGGAAGATACCGATGACATTGAATTAATCGAAATTGAATGCGGTAAAAACAATATGCCCTATGTGATTACTGCCGACGAAAACAGAGAAGAAGCAAAAAAAGTACATGACCACCTTGTGAAAACAGTAGGAGTAGATGGATTCCTATACTCTGACATGCGAGTTATGGGCGAAGACATGGAAGATGACTTAATTTTTAATGATGAGGATTTTGAGTACGATTTGGATGACGACTTTGAAGAGGACGATTACGTAGATGATCTGCCAATTGAAGAATACCTTTACGATCAACCACTAAGCCAAAGAATAGAAGACATCAATAGATTTAAGGATTTGGTGGATGTCGAAAAACACACCAGTGACGATGAAGCCGTTGAATTGTTATTCATCAGCAAAAGGTTGTTTTATAACTATTACGATATCAATAAAATTGAAGCATCACGAAATCGGTTTATGAAATTCCTGGATGTGGAATTGAACGATGAAAGTATCCCTGCCTCATTACGAGGGACTCAATCATTGGAGCACGACGAAAAAATTGAAGAAATATTAGATGCACTGGATTTTGGCGACGACCTAAAAAAGCTAGGACTAAAAAAACTAGTCAATCGTTTCCCCGAAATACCTTTTTACAGCTACATGCATATTGTAGAAATGTCCATAAACCAGGTAGATATCAAAAAAATCGCCAAGCAAATTAAAAATTACCAGTCCATCTACCCTAACTACCTCATGCTAAAGATAGAGAACGACCAATTCCTAAGTCTCCTTGAGAAAGAAACACAGTTAGTAAACGACAAGCTTATCAACGAATCATCACTATCCAAACTATTTGGCAACAGAACCAGTATTCATTCCATGGAATTTATGACTTTTCACTCTGCCCTGTTTGGACATTTGATCTCGAAACAAGATTTGTTAGCATTAGATTCATTCATATACGCCACCAATATGCTCTTCCCCGAAATGGCAGATGCATTCAGCGAAAAAGAATTATTCAGCGAACTCTGTAAAGTAGATTTTTGCAAACGCACCTTTTTAGAGTCCACAGATTAAAAAGAATGAAAAAAATTAATCCACCAATTACACGAATTTCACGAATCATTAAATAATAATCACAAAACAGCGAAGCTGAAAAAAATTAGAGCAATTAGTGTAATTCGTGGACAAAAAATGACATTGCGAAGTAATAAAACAATTCGCGTAACTAGTGGACAAACCAAACCAAACCATTATGCCTTACATCCTCGAAAAACAAAATGAATTAATTTACAAAACAGAAGCATATAAGATCATTGGTGTAGCAATGGAAGTCCACAGGGAATTAGGAAGTGGCTTTCTGGAAGCAGTCTATGCAGAGGCTTTAGAAATAGAATTTAAAACACAAGGCATCCCCTATCAAAGAGAAATAGCCCTACCAATTGAATATAAAGGACAACCATTAAACAAAACATACAAAGCAGACTATATTTGTTACGACAAAATAATCGTCGAATTAAAAGCTGTTAGTTGTTTAGCAAGTGTCCACGAAGCACAAGTATTAAACTACCTAAAAGCATCAGGACACAAATTAGGAATACTTATAAACTTCGGCGAACCATCATTAAAATATCAACGAATCATTAAATAATAATCACAAAACAGCGAAGCTGAAAAAAAATTAGTGCAATTAGTGTAATTCGTGGACAAAAAATGAAATTGCGAAGCAATAAAACAATTCGTGTAATTAGTGTAATTCGTGAACTACAAAAAAGAAAAATAGTATCATCCAACTATTTAACAGATGAAGCCGATTGAAAAAAATTAAAATATGTCAGTAAAACCAAAACGTCATCTTGCAAAAGCAATTACATGGAGATTAATAGCCTCGCTTACCACATTTATTATTGGTTGGATTGTAACCGGAGATTTAAACTTTGGTATGGCTATAGGAGCCGCAGATGTTGTTATTAAAATAGCATTATACTATTTTCATGAAAGAATATGGTATCACTCAAAATTTGGTATTGTAAATGATAAGCAGCAAACCATTAATAATCCGATTTTAATAAAAAAACCAAGACAGAAACCTACTAAAGTAAAAGTGGATCGTAAAAACCACTTAATAACCAAAACTAAATTGGCCTTGAGTAACAATATGTACGTTATCAACAAACCAGAACCTAGCAACCAATGACAGTGAACTTACAGGTAATTAGCATATTCACTAATTTTACATATAAACAAACCAGTAGGTGAACAAATAAACAGAAAATAATCATGAACATCCATCCAACCGACATATACCTAACTCGTTCCGATAAAGAACAATACCTCAACCAAAACGCCAAGGTAATCTGGATAACCGGGTTGAGTGGTTCCGGGAAAAGTACTTTAGCCAGTGGACTGGAAAAAAAATTAGCTGAAGCCGGTTATTTAACTCAAGTGCTCGATGGAGATAACATCCGCACCGGTATCAATAAAAATCTGGGGTTTACAGATGAAGATCGTACCGAGAACATACGTCGTATTGCTGAGGTCAATAAACTATTCCTCAACTGCGGTATCATTACCATCAATGCCTTCGTCTCCCCTACCAACGATATTCGCCATATGGCTCGTGAGATTGTGGGTACTGAGGATTTTATAGAAATATTTGTGGATGCCAGTTTTAACACTTGCGCACAACGAGATCCCAAAGGACTATACAAAAAAGCCATTGCCGGAGAAATCAAAAACTTTACCGGCCTCGACGCTCCTTTTGACAGACCTGATGATGCAGAACTCACCATAAATACCGATGAGTTAAGCATTGAAGAAGGAATAGAGAAAGCGTTGGAGATGGTGTTGAGTAAAGTGGGTAAAGAATAAATTAGTGAATAAAAGGTATCATCCACGATTAAAAACAAAAAAGTAAACCACAATTCCGTCGCTAGCCGGACAAGTTAAACTAATTAAAAAAGCAACACACCATAAATGAACAACGATACTAAAATTGCAATAATAGGTTTAGGCTATGTCGGTCTACCCCTTGCAGTTGAATTCGGAACAAAATACCCTACTATTGGATTCGATATCAATGAAAAAAGAATTGAAGAATTAAATAACGGGCATGACCATACCTTGGAAATTGAAGATGATTATTTACAGAAGATCATCAATAATTCAAATACTCAGGCTGGTATTTTATTTAGTTCCAATGCAGAATTGCTTTATGATTGCAATTATTTTATTGTAACGGTTCCAACACCCACCGATAAAAATAACAGACCGGTATTAACTCCATTAATTAAAGCGAGTGAAACCATTGGCAAAGTATTAAAAAAAGGAGATATCGTTATTTATGAGTCTACAGTTTACCCTGGTGTTACTGAAGATGAGTGTGTACCTGTTTTAGAGCAAGTATCAGGGCTTACCTTTAACAAAGACTTTTTTGCAGGTTATTCTCCGGAACGCATTAATCCGGGCGACAAAGAACATACGGTAACTAAAATATTAAAAGTGACTTCCGGTTCTACGCCTGAAGTGGCTGAAAAAGTGGATCAGTTATATCAATCCATTATCGTGGCAGGAACGCACAAAGCATCTTGTATTAAGGTAGCAGAGGCGGCCAAGGTAATTGAAAATAGTCAGCGCGATATTAATATTGCCTTTGTTAATGAATTGGCAAAAATATTCAGACACCTAAATATTGATACACAGGAGGTTTTGGAAGCTGCTGGTACCAAATGGAACTTCTTACCTTTTAAACCTGGCTTAGTGGGGGGGCATTGTATTGGAGTAGATCCTTACTACCTGGCACAAAAAGCCCAGGAAGCAGGGTACAATCCTGAAATAATACTGGCAGGAAGACGCATGAATGATGGTATGGGTGCCTGGATTGCTTCTGAAGTGGTTAAGCTGATGATTCATAACGGACATAAAATTAAAGGTTCAAATGTGCTGTGTTTAGGTATCACCTTTAAAGAAAACTGTCCTGACATTCGTAACACCAAAGCCATAGATGTGATTAATGAGCTGAAAACCTTTGGATGTGATGTGGATGTATATGATCCTTGGGCTGATAAAGAGGAAGTAAAACATGAGTATCATATTAATCTGATCGATGATTATCAAGGTAAGCATTATGATGCAGTTGTTATCAACGTGGCTCATCATGAGTTCAAAGAGCTGGACATCGATAGCCTTAAAAATGGAAACGGTACCATTGTTTACGACATAAAATCGTTTTTACCCAGAGAAAGTGTGAATGGGAGATTGTAGCTATTAGATATTGTTTGTTAGTGATTTGCAGTAATAGCAATAATAAACGATTTGGATACAGCACCGAAAACTAAATAAAAAAGTATCATCCATAGATTGAAAAAAATTTAATCCACAAAACAGAAAAACTAATTGCAAATTAGCATAACGTATCCGGCTACTGACAGATTAGTTGACAAAAAAAGACATTGCGAAGCAATAATCCGATTAATCTATGGAATCTGTGGACAAACAAAGTATTGGCGTAATTCGTGAAATTAGCGAACCATAAAATCAACAAAATCACCAATGAACTATCTAAAAACAAAACTAAAAGACCTCACCCTCATAGAACCCAAAGTATTTGGTGACCAAAGAGGTTATTTTTTAGAGTCATTTAATCAGGAAAGCTTTGAAAAGCATATCGGAAAAGTAACCTTTATTCAGGTTAATGAGTCTAAGTCTTCTTATGGGGTATTAAGAGGCTTACATTTTCAGAAACCGCCATTCAATCAGGCAAAATTAGTAAGATGCGTTGAAGGTGAAGTGTATGATGTGGTAGTAGATATCAGAAAGGACTCTCCTACATATGGACAGCACCAGGGATTTATATTGTCAGGTGAAAATAAACACCAGCTTTTTGTCCCTCGTGGTTTTGTCCATGGCTTTGTGGTACTAAGTGAAACTGCCATTTTTAGTTATATGGTAGACAATAAATATGCACCTGATCATGATTCTGGTATAGCTTGGAATGATACGGTTTTAAATATAGACTGGAAAATCCCAACAAAAGATATCATCCTCTCAGAAAAGGATAAAGTATTAAAGAATCTAAAAGAGGCTGACATTCCTGAGTTTGAAAAAATATAATAATAAATTTCATCCACAGATTACACAAATTAAACGGATTAAAAAATAAATACCAAAACCACAAAACAGCGAAGCTGTTCCTAATTTGCTTAATTAGCGTAATTCGTGGACAATAAAAATTCGAGATAATCCGAGCAAATTAGATGACCCAAAATTTTGCACAGCAAAAAAATATAATTAGTTGACAACATAATGAAAGATTACGACTTAATCATACGACCCAAACGCCACGCGTTCGATATTAACTTTAAAGAGATATGGGCCTACCGCGACTTACTTAAAATGTTCGTTAAACGCGACATCATCACCGTATACAAACAAACCGTATTAGGCCCCATCTGGTTTATTGTACAGCCTGTTTTGACTACCTTAATTTATATGGTAGTTTTTGGAGGTATCGCTAAAATTTCCACAGACGGCGTACCACAACCGCTATTCTATTTAGCAGGCATCACCATCTGGAATTACTTTGCCGAAAGCTTTAACACAACAGCCAAAACCTTTACCGAAAACGCCAATATCTTTGGTAAGGTGTATTTTCCACGACTCATTATGCCCTTTGCCAAGGTAACCAGTGGACTCATTAAATTCGGGATACAGTTTGTGCTCTTTATGGGCGTGTATTTATACTATATTTTCTCAGGAGACGCCAGTGTAAATCCAAACTGGAACATCGCCTTATTACCTGTTTATTTATTACTAATGGCCTCTTACGGACTAGGTGCCGGTATCATATTCACCAGTTTAACCACCAAATACCGCGACTTAACCTTTTTACTAACCTTTGGTGTACAACTATTAATGTATGCCAGTCCGGTGATATACCCAGTTAGCACCATCGAAAGCGAAAAAATGAAATTATTAGCCCTATACAACCCCTTCACCCCTATTTTAGAAGGCTTTAAATATGCCTTTTTAGGAGCAGGACATTTCAGCTGGATGAATCTAATATATAGTATCGTGGTAGCAGTTGTACTACTAGTAAGCGGAATAGTTATCTTTCACAAAACCGAAAGAAACTTCATTGATACTGTGTAAGTCACCAAATATAGGTCAACGAATTGACACGAATTAGAACGAATTATTTCTTAACCAAACCATTATGCCAAACCTTCTTTCTAATAATAAAGTACTATTTAAAGTCGAATCATACTTAATAATCAATGCAGCCTTCGAAGTACACAATGAATTAAAAAATGGATTTCTTGAACCGGTCTATCAAGAGGCACTTCAAAAAGAATTTAACTTACAGGATATTCCTGCTCAAAAAGAATCATTAATAAATATATTCTATAAAGGAGAAAAGCTTGATAAGTATTATAAAGCAGATTTTATTTGTTACAACGACATCATTATAGAATTAAAAGCGTTAAATGAATTAACAAGTGAACATGAATCTCAACTTATTAACTATTTAAAAGCAACAAATAAGAAACTTGGAATCCTAATTAATTTCGGAAAACCAAGCCTTCAATACAAAAGAATAATAAACAAAGAACTTATCTAGTCAACCAATTTGTACGAATTAAATCGAATTATTTTAACATTTCCAACTGCGCAAGCAGTTCCAATTCGTATTAATTCGTTGACAAGAAAGAAATTGCGAAGCAATCTAATTCGCGTTAATTCGTGATAATTCGTTGACAGAAAAAACTGCAAAGCAGTAACAAAACATAAATAAATTCGTTGACCAACATATGTCAAAGACAGTCATTAAAATAGAAAACCTCTCAAAGATCTACCGCCTCGGCGAAGTAGGCACCGGCACCCTCTCCCACGACCTGAATCGTTGGGTTCGCATGAACCTCATGGGACAGGACGACCCCTACGCCAAGGTAGGCCATGTGAACGACCGCACACAAAAAGCCGAAAAAGGAGAACTGGTAGCGGCTCTGCGCGACATTAACCTCGAAGTAAAGGAAGGTGAAGTACTCGGTATCATTGGCAAGAACGGAGCAGGAAAAAGCACCCTCTTAAAACTCCTCTCCCGCGTAACCTCCCCCACCACCGGAAGCATCAAAGTAAAAGGCCGTTTAGCTTCCTTATTAGAAGTTGGCACGGGTTTTCACCCGGAGATGACAGGCCGTGAAAACATTTACATGAACGGCACCATCATGGGTATGCGCAAGTGGGAGATCGACCGCAAGCTAGAGGAGATTGTAGAATTTGCCGGTGTAGCTAAATACCTGGATACTCCCACCAAACGATACTCATCTGGGATGACAGTTAGACTGGGGTTTGCCATTGCTGCCCACCTGGAGCCCGAGATATTAGTGGTTGATGAAGTACTGGCCGTGGGCGATGCCGAGTTCCAGAAAAAAGCCATTGGGAAAATGCAGGATGTAAGCCAAAACCATGGGCGGACGGTGCTGTTTGTGAGTCATAATATGGCAGCGGTTAAGAACTTATGTCCTAAAAGCTTAATATTGAAAAATGGTACACTGCTAAACATTGGGAAATCCGATGAAATTATTACGCAATACATTGATGATAATATTGTAAATACTAGTGCAATTGAATTAGTATCTCATGAATATGGTGTTAAACTTGAAAAAGTCACTATTAACAATAATCTACCCTTGCAATCAGGTCAGAAAGCTTCATTTAACTTTGAATTAAGCTTTAAAGAAGCAATAAACAATCCGTCTTTAATTGTTGGAATTAAAACTTTAAACGAAGAGAACATCTTGTTTCTATCCACAGAGCCTATTAGCGGTTATAGTACTGGTATTTGCAAAGGTAATGTGAAGGTCAACTTGAATATCAAGGAATTAAATATTGCTGGGGGTAAATACTCACTTGTTTTTGGTATTGCATTGCCAAATATTGCATATATCATACAACCACAAAAAGTAGCTGATATCGAAGTTCAAGGCATGGATGTGTATAACTCAGGACATATAATCAATAATTTTAAAAGCTACACTATTACAAAGCATAATTGGAACATTACAAATTAACCAATGACTGATAACAACCTAATTATAATAGCATCTCAACCTCGATCCGGTTCAACTTTATTACAAGCTTTATTATCAAATAATAGACAAGTAGCTACGGTAAGTGAGCCATGGCTATTACTCCCATTTTTAAGTTATAAGCGTACTGATTTAGTTGATGCAAAATATTCCAGTGATTTAGCTGTACAGGGAATAGAAGACTTTAAGTCAAAGATTAACACCAAAACATTTAATCAAGATTTGGCAAATTTTTTATTAAATCAATACCACCAAATATTAAAAAACGAAGAACAATTCGCATTGGATAAAACCCCTAGGTATTATGAAATCCTTGATGAAATCGTAGAGGTATTTCCAAAAGCTAAAATTATAATACTAAAAAGGAACCCATTTGCTGTTCTTGCCTCAATGATAGGAACTTGGAATCATAAAGACATTTCAAAACTTTCATTTTTAAAAAGAGACATTTTAGAAGCACCAAAATTACTTCAGCAATTTTCTTTAAAACACACCAACAATCCAAACGTAAAAACTGTTTTATACGAGAACATATTAAGAAATCCTCAAAAGGAAATTAACAATTTATACAATTGGATTGAAATTCAATACAATGATGATGTATTAAATTATTCAAGCAACGACAAGTATAAAGGTAAAATGGGAGACCCTAAAGGAATTCATAATAATTCCAAGCCAACAAAAGAAATTCTGGAAAAATGGAAAGAGATATCTATTAGTAAACAATGGAAACAGTTCTTCATGGGATATGCTAATTATTTAACTGAAGATTTTTTAACTGAATATGGAAGCTATGAAACTATTCCTCACAAACAAACTAAGATTTTTAATCATTTTTTAAGTAGTGAAGAGTTAGTTATAAACAATCGGAACACTTCGCTTTTAAAAAGAGTATTTAACTATCTTGCAAAGGCTAAAAAAAAATAGAAAATTATACTCAGATATGCTTATACAGTTATTCCGTCTTTTTCTATTATATGTTAGATCCAACAGAAAAACGTTCGTTTTTAATTTACATTATTTCCCGTTTAGAAAAGCTGTTTATTTACCTGTCAAAATACATAAGAAATGTATATTACATGCCTTAAAAGGTACCGTTACCTTACCTGATAAGGTATACCCATCCATGATTCAAATTGGATTCAGTTATGTTGGCATCTTTGATGTTTCTACAGAAAAAACCATTTGGGAAAATAAAGGTTCTATTACCTTTGAAGGAAAAGCTAAACTTGGAGCTGGAAGTAGAATATCAACAGGTACTAATGGAATACTTACAATTGGGAGTAATTTCACAATTACAGCCAAGAGCACGTTAATATGTTTTAAAAGAGTTACTATTGGCGGAGACGTCTTATTTTCATGGGACGTTCTCTTAATGGATACTGATTTCCACGATGTTGTAGACATGAAAGACAAGATCATAAACCCATCCAGACCAATAATTATCGGATCTCATTGTTGGATTGGTTGCAGAGCGGTATTATTGAAAGGAACAGAAATTGTCGCCAATACTATCATTGCGGCAAACTCTATAGTTACTGGTAAATTCGTGGAAGAAAACACAATCATAGGAAAAAATCCAGCCGAGATAATAAAAAGGGATATTAATTGGATAGTTTGATTTAAATGAGAAAAATTTCGATTATAACTGTAAACTTAAATAATTCGGATGGTCTTCTCAAGACTATCAAAAGCGTCGTTGAACAAAAATGTAGTGATTACGAGTACATTGTCATTGATGGTGGGAGTACTGATCAAAGTGTACAGGTTATAAAGCAATATAAGGATAAAATTCAATATTGGGTAAGTGAGCCTGATAAAGGAATTTACAACGCAATGAATAAAGGTATAAAGATTGCAAAAGGGGAGTATTGTTATTTCTTAAATAGCGGAGATACTTTTAACGATGCCAATATTTTAAGTTTTGTCAATTCAAACCTTGGAGAGAATGATATTGTTTATGGCAATCTAAAGTTTATTGACAACCTATCTGAAAGGATATCAATACAACCCGAAAAACTAGAGCTAGACAGATTCTATCAAGGCACCTTGTATCACCCTGCAACATTCATAAAAAAAGAATTATTTAATCAATATGGTAAATACAATGAGGATTATAAAATTGCAGGTGACTACGAGTTTTTTCTTCGAATATTTTTAAAAGGGAAAATTGTAACTAAGTACATAGATTACACAATAGCTGCTTTTGATATAAATGGAATTAGCTCTTCCCCTGAGAACCTAACGATTGTAAATAATGAACGAAAAAAAGCAAAAGAACAATTTGCAGTTAAAATAATTTGGGATAAACTTGAAAAACTCAATCAGAAATCATTGAACTATGAAACCTTACTGGACTCTAGATTAATTAGAATCACCCTCAATCTCATGAAATTCAAGTCGAAAACACTAAATATACTAAAGCAAATCACTCTACAAAAGTAAGTATAGTTAACACAAAAGAGCGAACAATTGAAAATACTCTTCTTTACACCTTATTTTGAACGCACCGGCTCTGAACTTTTTTTATTGAGCCTTATTGAGTACCTCACTAAGAAACATGATAATTGGAACATCAAACTAATTACATTCCATGAAGGTGAACTTACTCATAAGCTACCACCATCTGTCGAATTTATTAGTTTTAACCGTTGGTACACAACCCAAAAGAGCCTATTTAAGCAACTATATATAAAACAACAACTCCGAAAGGGTAAAACCTTAAATGATTTATACGTGGCTGACATTGCCAAATTACATCCTACTGACGTATGGTATGTGAACACCATTGTTACACCCTTTGTTTTAAAAAATGCCCTCCCCCACATCCCCATCATCCTTCACATTCATGAGTTAATCAATCGTTTACACACCTTCTCTTCGGATGACATAAGCAATTTGATTAAGGTACCAACTAAAACAATTTGTGTTTCCAATGCGTGTAAAAATGGTTTTGAAACCCTTGGTTTACGCAATGCCAGTGTGATTTCTCCGGCAATAGATTGGGAGTTCATTAAGATTGACAGCACTTTCAACATTCGCAATTCATTAAAAATACACCCCTCTGCTTTTATATGGGCCATGTCGGGTTCCTTAGACTTTAATAAGAACCCTATCCTCTTTGTTGAAGTCTTAAATGCGTTAATTGCCCAAAAGATAAACACCCATTTCATCTGGATTGGTGGTGACCTTGGCACCCCTGCTGCACATATAGCCATGGGTCTAGTAAAAAAATACAAGCTCGAAAGCCACATTACCTTTTTAGGCAATCAAACTACAAACTACTATACCTTAATGGCCAACATCGACGGTTTTTATTTAAGTTCAACATACGAATCATTTTCGTTGGTAACCCTCGAAGCTTTGCATCTTAAAAAACCTGTTTTGGTTAACAATTGTGGTGGCGTAACAGACATTGTAGACTCCAATGTGGGAACCATTATTCACACCACAAACCCAAATGAAATTGCCATTAAGATGCTAAACATTATGAATACAACTTACACCGATGAGCAAGTAGGCTTGCGCCATAAAAGGTCCTTGAAATTTAACCTTTTAAACACGTGCCAAGCCATTGAAAAAATCATAATAGAAACATGCCAATAATACATATTTAAGCATTTACACATGAGTTCAAATAACCTATTGATATACGTTATTGTAGTCACCTACAATGGAAGCAGATGGATAGACAAATGCTTTGGTAGTTTACTTGAGTCAAGCATTCCTGTAAAAGTTTTGGCTATTGATAACGCGTCTACGGACAGTACACCAGTACTTATTCGCGAAAAATTTAAAAGTGTAACAGTCATTGAAACTGGCGCCAATTTAGGTTTTGGTAAGGCTAACAACATTGGTTTGCAAATAGCCTTAGAAAACAACGCTGACTATGCCTTTCTCCTAAATCAAGACGCCTGGATAAAAGATAATGACACCATATTTAACCTTATTAACATCCATCAAAAAAACAATACCTTCTTCATACTTAGTCCTATTCATTTAGCGGGTAGCGAGGATGCATTGGATGGTAACTTTTCAAATAATTTAGCACCCTCAGTTACACCTAATTTCATCTCAGACATGACGCTAAACCAACCCAAGCAGTATTATGAAACAACTTTTGTAAATGCAGCTGCTTGGTTAATGTCCAAAGAATGTATAGAAACTATCGGTGGATTTGATCCTTTATTCTCTCATTACGGGGAAGACGATGATTACGCCAGAAGAATTAACTACCATGCTTATAAAATTGGTATTGTGCCCCAAACCTACATTATTCACGATAGACCCAATAGTTTAAGAAGAGAGGGAAATACGATCAAAGCAAAAAATATTACCAATTTATTATTAGTAAAAAACCTATCTCACTCAACAACAAGGTGTATAATCAGTTTCATTCTCACATCTAAAATAGAAATATGCAATTTTATCCTACGCTTTCAATTTTCGTCTGCTAAGATTTCACTAATTTCTTATTTCCATACACTTGCTATTTTAAAAAAAATAAGAGCATCCAATAAAACCTCAATGAGAAAACATCCTAATTATTTATAAATGATTGAAGAAATTACCCAATCCCAACTTTTCTCAGTTTTAGTTGCTAATTACAACAATAGTGCTTTTATCAAGGAAACGATAGACAGCGTTAAAAAGCAAAGCTATATCAATTGGGAAATTATCATTGTGGATGATGCTTCCACCGATAATTCCTTGGAGATAATTAATGATCTATGTAGGCAAGACATTAGAATTCATCTTTTTAAAAACAAAGAAAATAAAGGATGTGGATACACTAAAAATCGGTGCGTAAAAGAAGCCAAAGGGAGTATTTGTGCTTTTCTTGACCCCGAAGACACTATTGTAATAGGAGCCATTGAAACCATGGTAAACGAACACATCAAATACCCTAAAGCCAGTCTTATATTTTCATCACTCTACCATTGTAATGAAAAACTTGAAGTACAATACATTCAAAAACCTACACTAGCAGAAGGAATATTACATACCAGTCATTTAATTGATCATACCATCTGTCACTTTGCTTCATTCAAAAGGGATCTTTATTTTAATACCAAACAAATAGATAAATCCCTAAAACGAGCCGTTGATCAAGATCTTTACCTTAAACTTGAGGAAAAAGGGGATGTGTATTTTATTGATCAACCATTGTATTACTACCGATATCACAACAAAGGCATATCGGCCTACAAAAATAAATACAAAGCCGACTTTTGGAACTACTACGTTCGCTACCACACTTGTTTACGTAGAGGAATAGAGCCAGAAACCTATTTTGCAAAAGTAATAGAAGACTGGGGTAAAACTTATAAACATACGGTTCATTATAAATTGGGTTACTACCTACTTACTCCGTATCGTTTTATAAAAAAAATATTCAAACATTAAACCTAGATATGTTACAACGAATTAGAGTGGCCTGCGTTAATGGGCTAACGTTTAAAGACTTCTCAAAGGATATATTTTCAATCTATGGCTTAGATACCTCTTTTGAAATTATTAACGATCAAAGTAATCCCGATGTTATTGTATTTGGCCCCTATGGCAATAACATCCCACAAAAAGGCAATTACGTGAGGGTTGGCTATTTCTGCGAAAACTTTAAACCCGACATGTCCATTTGCGAATGGGGTTTTGGTACGCAACGTATGGAAGAGGTTAAGCATCCCAACTATTTCCGCATACAATGGCACGGAATTGACCCCAACACCTTAATTAAACCTGATAATATAGATGTAGAAAGCATTCTGCAACAAAAGAGCAAGTTTTGTAATTTCCTCTATTCCCATCACGTACCTTATCGTGAGCACTTTTTTACTCAATTAAGCAAATACAAAAAAGTAGATGCCCCAGGAAACTCCATGAACAATACTCCCTCCATCGATTCTCAATACCAAGGTGATATATGGGAAATAAAAAGACAATTTCTAAAGCCCTACAAATTCACCATAGCTTTTGAAAACTACCAATACCTAGGGTATCAAACTGAAAAATTATACGACGCCATGCGTACTAATAGTTTACCTATCTATTGCGGAGATCCACTTATACATGACGTTTTTAATACTAAAAGTTTTATAAATGTTTCTGAATTTTATTCAAGCAGAAAAAAACGTATTACTGATCGCGTTGAACCTCAATTGCAAGCCAACTTTAAAGACATACGATTTGACCAATACAATAGTCTCCATTATAAAATAAAACGAAAAGTAAAAGCCATTGGTAGAAATACAAAAATGAAATTCTTAGTTGATAAAAAGGTTATTAACGATGTAATAGAGTACATTATTGAAATTGATAAAGATGACAAGTTATATCTAAATATGTTACAGGAGCCATGGTTAAAAGAAAACAAAGTTATTTTAATCTCAGAGGCTCAAGACAGGTGGATTAAAATATTTAAAGAAGCACTATATCAAAATAGTATATAATTAATAGTTTGTAATATGCTGTTTAACTCCATTGAGTTTGCCTTATTCTTGCCCATTGTATTTATTTTATACTGGTTTATAACTAACCACAGCCTAAAATTACAAAATGCACTTATCGTAGCGGCCAGCTATGTTTTTTATGGCTGGTGGGATTGGCGATTTTTATCCCTTATCTTTTTTAGTACACTGGTTGATTATGCGGTTGGTCTTAAATTACTCGTTGAAACTAAAAACAGTAGAAGAAAAATACTGCTCTGGCTAAGCATCATTGTAAACCTTGGATTTTTAGGCATATTCAAATATTACAACTTGCATTGATGGATATAAGCGTAGATCGCAAAAATTAGAGATTGAAACCTAGCCTTCAAATTGATGGATACAAGCGTAGATCACAAAAATTATAGATTGAAACCTAGCCTTCAAATTTGCAAGG
>JBNKGY010000087.1:0-15620 GCA_050290065.1 Marinilabiliaceae bacterium | reverse complement strand
CTAAATCCTATTGCACCAGACAGCCATGTTCCAACAATTTCAATACTATGTGGTAGTGTATGTTTGATAATACTACTTACTGGCATTCCTTTTTGGTATACACTCACGATAATATCTCCCAAAAAAAAACCATTTTTAGCCAAGCTAATTATCGTTGTAACACAAAAGGTTACTGCACCAACAATGTTTAGAATACAAACTTTAAGATTATTCCAAAATATCAAACCAAAGACATTGAGTTTTTTACCTTCACCAAACTTATATTTTATTTGAGAAATAGCATTAATTTCTTTATACCCTTCCATTTTGGGAAGAGATTCTATATCATTAAAATCTAGAAAGTATATCCTAATTATAAAGGGAATCAGCCATAAACAAATGGATAAAAAAAGAAATAACAAGAAGGCTCTTTTTTCAATTTTATAGTTTTGCATTACACAATTTATCTCTTTAAAATAATTCATTTAACATCTAACATCTACGCTTATATTAATATACCAACTTTTAAAGAAAAGCCTTGCTTTCCATGTATTAATTCCTTTGGTGTTTTTTCTTTGCTGTTTGTCCAAATGTATAATTATAGACATATAATCTGACAAACTTTGATCGAATAAGCAATCATCAGGTATATGATTTTCAATAAACTAAATCACTTTGTCATTATATCTTCCAATAGCTGATTGACATAATAACTAATTTTGACCTTCAACTCCATACTTCTTTACCATACTTTCAATACTTTCATAATTTTCCTCTTTTATTTTTCCCACTTGGATGTTTTTACCATTTGCTTTCTTTAAAATTAAAACTCCATTATTTTTATCCAATTTAATCCCCTTGAGTTCATTCCATTTTACTTTCCAGTTAGGAAAATAATGGATAGCATTGTAATCAATCACCATTTTTTTCGGCGTTATAAAAAGAAACGTTAAGATAATGTGCAGAATAACATATATAAAAATATAGTAATTATTGATTTGACTATTAAAAATGAAATAGAAAACACTAGCCATTATTACTAAAGAGATAATTTTAATAATGTTACGAGTTTTTTTGTCCTTTATTCTTGATTCTAATTCAATTATCCTTCTTTCTTCTAACTTATCTGATTTCGATTGCCCCAAAATATATATGGATAGAAAAACTGTAGAACAAACAAAAATCACAATGAATAACGTGATTTCATTTATTATATTTAATAGTCTCAATGCAATTGTTCCTAGTGCAATAACTAAAAGAATCAGCATTGTAATTTGATTTTTTAAATAAATTTTCATAACAATGATGTACTTATTTTTTAAGAATGCTATATATTTTATATTGTTTTTAAATTAGATTTAGCTGAGATATAAACTCAGCTAAATCTTTTTTCTGTTTTAAAGAGCCATTCCACCACCAATAATCCAACCTACAGGTCCCATACTTCCCCATACTGGTGCACTTTCTGCTGTATAGGCCAACATTGCACCTCCATAGAATCCAATAGCAGCACCCATTCCACCACCTTCTTCTGCTCCTGCAATAATCATTCCTGCTCCTACTTGCTGAATATTCATGTCGTTTTGTTGTATACTCTTTTGGTTAATACCTTGCATTAACCCAAGAGAAAAGACCATTGCTACTGCGAAACCTAAAATTGCTTTTTTGTTTGTTTTCATTTTTGTAAATTTTAATAATTAATATAAATAATTGTATTTAGATAATGCCACGTCTGGCAATTGCTATAGCCTTTTTGTTATTTATGAGCTTATTTTTTATGCTTAAAGTCTGATTATTGAGATTAATTATATTGAGTGATATATTTTCGCATTTCTTCCTTAATCTGCATTCCTGCAGTAGTATTTACTTTCTCTTTTGTTTCTGTAATGTGCTTCGCCATTTCTATTGCTTTCTCAGTTTGTTGCATTTCTACATACAATTTTGCCAATAGGTATTTTGGGTACAATTTCGATGGAGTAATGCCACTTGCCATAAAATAAGCTTGTTCAGCATCCTGATATCGCTTTTCCTCCTTTAGTGCATTTCCTAAGGTGATAAATGCATTGGGTTCACTAGACAGTGAGGTGGCTTTTTTCAGATATTTAATGCAACCAGAAAAATCCTGCTTTAGATAATGGGCAGAGCCACAATAAAAAAGGAATTCTCCATTATACTTGAATGCTGGATATGCTTTTTTGTATTCACCTATCCCTTTGTCAATATTGTTACTTACTACTTTTTGATAACCTTTGTCGAAATGATACTGTCCGTAAATTTGCCGGCAACCAAGCCTTAAAATGCTAAAAACGCCAAGTAAGACAAAAGAAATAACTGTTTTTTTGTATTTGGTAATTGTATATGTTCCATATTTTATTGGCTGTAGTAATGCCATTAAACAAATTACCATAATCAATAAATTTGGCATATACCTGAATGGGTATGAAACCATACTTAAAATGAGTAATGAGATTAATGAAGCTTTGGCAGCAAAATGGTATCGAGTTTTGTTTTTAATTAGTGCAAAATATAAAATGGATAAAAACAAGATTAATCCAAGTATTCCGGATTCAATCAATATTTCAAGAAATTCGTTATACGCTAAGGTTACATAATCTGCTACCTGAATTTCTTTCTCACATGCATTATTATTTAAAAAATAATGCGCTTGCACCTTACCATAGCTGGCTTTAAAAAATCCAAATCCATTTCCAGAAATTGGATTATCAAGAATCATCGTTTTACTTGTTTTCCAAATAAACAAACGGCCGTATGCTGAATCAGGTTTGTATTGATATAAAGCAAAACATATAAAAAGAACAGATAGAGCCAGAACAAAAACTGCTATCCACTTTGATATAATAGATTTTAAAGTGCTAATCACCGATTTAACTATTTTATATTTCTGATTCAGTACAAAAAATGCCCCCGCGAAGGCTGCAACCCAAGCCCCTCGTGAGTCACCTAATACTAATAAACAAGCAGCACAACAAATATTAAAAATAGCTGCATACAAGAAATTTTCAGATTTGAAAAGATCTTTAGAGAAAATAACACTTGCTAATAGAAGAGAGGAAACGATAGCTAAGTACCCGGCAAAAGCTCCAGGATTTCCAAATAAACCACCTAAAACAAATTGAGGATTTGAATTATGTACAAATCCAAACAACTGCCCAAAACCGACTAATATTTCTAAAGATAGCCCTGCTATGATTCCATAAAAAATAAAATTTATGATTCCTTTATCACTCTTGTACAATAAAGCAAAGGGGAAATATAAAGAAAAAGCAATTAGATAATTCAATAGACGTTCATTACCCAATAAAGTACCCAATAAAGCATTATTTACAATCAAATAAATGATAAATAGTACAATTAATATCTCAGGGACATTAATCTTTAATAGTGTATTCGTTTTCCATGAAACAACACCACTTAATGCAAATAAAATAGCAATAACAAGATATAGCAAAGCATTCGTCCACACTTGCACATCTGTACCTTGGAAATGACATAATACTAGAAGCAATATGATGAGAATTCTTGTTAAGGTTTTCATTTTTGTATCGATAGGTTTATTTGGTGGCGTACTTTTTTCTAATCTTTGGGTAATTTAGAATTATAAAATAAACGGATAGAGCCATACTAAACGCTATAACAATTTTCCAAATACTCAAATTGGTTTTTTGTGCCGGCTCAGCATATTTAAAATTAGCTGCTATTTGTGTATTTGAAATTACATCCTTTGTAAATGTGTCTTCACCCAACCCATCCTCTTGGTTTTTTGAATATCGAATTACTTTTAAGAATCCAAATTTTGTTGGTATTACAACTTGGCTAAAAAATATCTCTTTGATATTCTTTTTTATTTTACCTGAAATGTAAAAACACTGTTGAATAATATCAATCTTAAAGTTGGTGGTAAATAAACTTAACGTATCTGTTTGTTTTTGATTTTCGCCTGTTTTAATGCTTTTCGAAAAATCAGCAGCCAATTGTTTAAAAGAAAATTGGTTCAATGATTTAACAGTAGGAAGAAAAATATATTGAATATATTCTCCATCATAATAACTCTCATTTTTCGTGTTAAAAAAACCGGCATCAATAAGTCCTAGTCCAAACCTATTACTTAGTGTATCAATTGGTATGGTATCAAATCCTGTTGGACATTGAACAGAGTACTCACAGTTCTTATTCTTGATTTCCAAATTTGTGGCATGGCATGAAGCGCAGTAACTCACTTGAATTAACTGCAAAATCATTATGAATATTAACCTCCTCATCGATTTAGATTTCATTTATTATAAATTTTTCATTCTTAGTTATTCCATCTTTTATCTCAATATTTATCCCATCAGAAAGGCCGGTATCTATAAATCGTTTTTCTTCTTCTCCTGTTGTTGTTATTACTGTAACATAAGCTGAATCACTTTGAAATTGTAGGTGTTTTTCTTTAATAGCCAAAACATCTTCTTTTTTCTGTAATACAATCTCAGCATTAGCTGAATAGCCTGAACGAATAGTCAGAGAATCCTTTGCGAGGCTAAACTTTGCTTCAATGTGGTATTTAATTATCCCTTGCTCTTCCCAACCCTTAGCTGATATCTTATAAAGGCTTGCTTCCCTCACTTGATTTTTATAAGCCGTAAAATTAAGGCTTAGGATCATCCCCATGTGCAAATACTCCATGTCGCTTTCATTCACCTTACCTCTAAATATTAAGTTGTCTATGTCTGCCACTGTAGCAATGGTAGTTCCATTGTTAAAATTATTACGCTCAATAACGGACGAGCCTTCTTTTAAGGGTAGGTCAATAATAGTTCCCGATGCTGTCGCTTTAATAATATTTGATATATCTGAATCTCGAACTGTGCCTTCCAAGATAAGTGTTAGTTGATTTTGAGCTGACTTATATTGCTCCTTGCTCAAATCTAACGCCCTTTTATATCCTTCAAATTCAATTGCCGGAATTACGGACTTATGATATAAGTCCTGATTTCTATCATAAACCTTCTTATTGTTTTCGTAATTTATTTTTGCAGAGTTAAGGTTACTTTTTGCTCTTTCCAGATTAGATGGGTCAGGAATCAATTTAATTTGGGCAATGTTATCACCAATTTTAACTTTATCACCAATTTTAACAAACACTTTCTCTAATGTTCCTGATATTTGAGACTTAATATCAATTTCAGTTTGAGGGTAGAGATTTCCTGGAATGAATCGTTTTTGTTCAATTGTTGTTATAAAAGGTTTTTTCGTATTTATTGTTTTTCCATTTTTCTTATAATTGCTATTCTTCCATACAATTAAACCAATAATAGATGCGATAACTAAAACTAATATGATGTTTACTATTTTCTTCATTAATTAATTGTATTAATCTATTTTTAATTCCTGATTGCTTCAACAGGAGTTATGCCAGCTGCTTTTTTTGCAGGAATAAAACCAGCAATTATTCCTGATAACATTAAAATAAACAATGAGAATATAATTACGGCGTAATCAATGCTTGCTTCAGTAAATAAAGAATTATTGTCCGCAAAAAATGATTCTACTATCCAATTCAAAATTCCAATTACAATTCCTCCTATCAATAAGCCGAGAATACCAGCAATAGAAGTAATTACTATCGATTCGGTTATTATCATCCATACAATAGATTGAGATTCAGCACCAATAGCTTTGCGTATTCCTATTTCATAAGTTCTCTCTTTTACTATAACAAGCATAATATTACCAATACCCACAATGCCACTTAAAAGAAGGCAAAGGCCTATCAACCATAAAAATAGGTTGATCCCTTTAAATAACTTATCAAACATTTTCACTTGATTTTCAAAATTCAATATGAAAATTGCTTTGTTATCATCTATTTCAAATCCTTTTCGTCGGCCAAGAAACGTTTTTATATTGTTCTCAAAATTAGTTGCATCCGTATTTTTAGATAAAGTTAAAACCAAAGAATTGTATTCCATAGTAGGTGTTAAGCAATCGTTAAAGGTGTTATAGGGTATATATATTACGTTTTGTTCGTTCTGTGTAAAAAGAGAACCCTTTTCAAGTATCCCAATTACTTTAAAAAATGTTCCAGATATATTAATTTCTTTTCCTAAAGGTTCTTCGTCTGGGAATAATTGATTGGATACTTGGCTGCCAATAAGGGCTACTCGTCTATATTCTCTATTGTCAAGAGTATTTATTAAACGCCCTTTTTCGGATTCAATAATCCTCACATTAAAATAGTCAGGAAGAACCCCTTTTATTTGGGGATATGTTGTATTTAGTTGATGTGTAGTTAAAGAATTTCCTCTAAAAATAACTTCTGGAGATATAAATTCTATTTCAGTATATCTATCTTTTATTATTTTTAAATCTAAATCATTAAACAATATATTTTTATGCTGAATTGATTTGTCTAATTTATTTTCAGATACATGTCCTCCATAAATAAAGACACTGTTTTTTGCAAAAGAACTAAATAATTGAAGTATTCCTTCCTGAAAACCTTTTCCAGTTCCTAATAATAAAATCAGTATAAATATTCCCCAAGCAACTCCAAATCCTGCGAGTACGCTTCTAGTTTTATTCTGTTTTATCGAACTAAATGATTCCTGTATGGGGTTGATTAGATTCAAAATTAATATTAGTTAAAGACTGATAAAATGATTTTAGAAACTTTTTAATAAATATCAAAATGAGTGTTTTATATATTAAAACATAACTACTATAAAAAATATTCAGTTAATTCCGCAACCAATAAAAACAATCCATAACGTACTTTGTACAATATCTATAAAGTTTTAAATGGTAAATGTTTCATTAATTGATTCTCTAAATTTGTAAGTACGAAATAACTAATCTAAAAAAACATGAGCTTATAATATTAGATATACTATGTTTAATTTTAAATAAAATATACAAAATATGAGATGGCATCATGATAAATACCTAATGTACCATAGTTATATATCTAATTAAACAAGCAATGTCTATATTTAAAACTACTTCCAATAATCATACATAACGCAACATTACCACTCACCTAATAGGATAAACAATATCCATATTTTAAACTATCACGAATAGTCATACCTAATCTTAAAATATCAAATCGCCTGCAATAAATAATTTTACATTTTAAAATTTATTTAAACAACAAATCAAAGCATATGAAAAATTTAACTTCCAACACCTAATTTCTAGGTTGGAATTTTTTTAATTGAAAACATGCTTCATTTTGAAAAAAGATCCTTATGAAACAAAAAATTCTCTTCTTATCACTAATTGCAGTATGTTACAGTTGCCAAAAGGAAGTAGCGCCCAATGAACCTATAATTGCAATAAAAAGCATTCCTGATGAAGGAGTAACAATTAACAAGTGGCAAGTACTAGGCCCTTTCCCAACTGATATCAAAGAGGGAGCTATCAATGTAGATAACCTTGATACATTAGGCTATAAGGAGTCAACGATTAGATTTAACGACTTTCTCTTCATTGCCTCTTCCGATTCAAATTATATCAGCCCTATAGATTCATGCTTTAAAAACCAGTTTATAAATAGCGGCCCCATACCTTTGGAATATAAAAATATACCAGGTATTCCTCAGAATTTTATTGGGAACTACTATTTGGCATGCAAAATACACTGTAGAAAAAACATTTCAACCAGGTTACATTTCTCAAACGGTACAGGACAAAAAATCTGGCTAAACCATGAATTAATAAACTCTGACGACCGTATAGAGCCAATTGCCAGTTACAGATATTTTATTCCTGTTTCATTAAAAGAAGGGGATAACCTACTATTGATAAAAATCAATATCCCAAATGTTCTTTCTGAAATGTATGTAAGGTTGGAAAACGAGAGTCCAAGAGCAATGGAAAGATATTACGGCCTACACAACCACCATATACTTGAGAGTAGTAATATTATTTGGACTAACAATATCAAGCTAGACGTGGTATTTCCTCCAAGCGATGGTGAAATAACAATTTACGACAGAAACGACAACTTATTGTTTAAGGATTCAATTTATAAAGACAGCCTTAAATGGGTAAGAAGCATCAGCCACCTCAAAAACGGAGATTACCTGGTAAAAGCAAAAATCGATAACATTGTACTCTCCCAGGATATATATAAAGGTGATGTGCAGGATTCAATTCAAAAGATAATAGCAAAATTGGAGAATTATGAAACTTCTCAAAAAACTCAAAACAACATTAACGCTTTATTATATAGGTTCAACCACCTTTTAAGAAAAACCTATAAGTCCGACATGAAATTTGTCACTTTATTTACGCAAATTCGTGATATATATTATGCATTGCATGAAGGTGATAAACCATTTAACCACAAAAAGGGCAATTTTATTCGTTCTTATATTTCAGAAATAGATTCGAGCCTTCAATATTACCGATTACATGTTCCTTCATCATACAATAAAAATAACCCCATGGCTGCAGTAGCCAATATTCCTGCCATAATTAGCAATTTACCATATCTAGAAAGTTTTAGGGTAGCCAATAATAAATTAAGTGATTTCTTTCAGGATTTGGCAGAAAAATACAACATGATAGTTATAGAACCAGGCGCACGCCGTTATAAGCACCCCAATTATAATGCCATTGAAGAATTTGAATATTTTGCCATATTAAAAGATATTGAGGCAGATTACAACATTGACAGCAACAGGCTTTACTTGGCGAGTACCTGTAGCGGAGGCAATGAAATGATAAAAATGGCTATAAAATACCCCGATAAGTTTGCTGCAATTGCGACTATTGCTCCAGAAATTATAATACGGGAGAATTTTGAGAATCCTTGGAAAAAAGCAAACTATCCAGCCAGCTTTTTAAATAACATAAAACAACTGCCTTTCCTTGACATTCATAGCATTATAAACAGGCACGTTTCAATTATATTCAGTGAAAATTTAAATGAACTTGCACAAAAGCATCAACTTGAGAATTTTCATTACCAAAGGCTAATAAACGAATATCCCAAATACGACCTTGATGACTTTTATGATGAATTGTTTGCTTTCGTAAATGAATATACTTTAAATACAAGCCCTAAAGAAGTTGATTTTACCACCAACCAATTGTCCTTTAATAAATCATTTTGGTTTACCATTAACGATATGGGTATACCTGGTGAAGCCCATGTTAAAGCCAGTATAAGTGGCAATAAGCTAACCATATTAAAGAAGAACATAACAGCATACACTATTGATTTAACAACCTTGCCATATAATAAAAACAAACGTTTAAAGGTTATAGACAATGACAATGAAGTATTCTATGGCACCCCTAATGATACGGTGCTTTATATAGGCCCTGTAATTAAGCCAGGTACAACAATAAAAACCAGCAAAGCATGCGGCCCTCTTGCTCAATTATTTAACCAGAAATTTATTGTTGTAAAAGGCACATCTGGCAACCTTGCAGAAAAAGATAGCCTTAATGCCATTGCCGAAACTTTTAAACAAACTTGGTATAACAGATATTTTACTCAATGCATAATTAAGAACGATACCGATATAACCGATTACGATATAAAAAATGCTAATCTATTCCTATTAGGAACCCCCACGTCCAACTCATTTATAAACACTATTAAAAATGAAATTCCGCTTATCATAAACGACAACAGTATTACCATAAAAGGACAAAGGGTACCAGGGAAGAAACTTTGCTTTTACATGGTCTATGCAAACCCTAAAAACAAAAATATGCTTATAGGAATAATTGGATATAACAATCCTGAGTGCATATCACTTGGCTCAGAAAACAGAGAATGGTTTAATGATGTTTCGGATTACGGATGGTATGATTACAAAATATGGAATTTTAATGAAAATAAGCACCCATGGCTAAGTGGATATTTTAATTCTTCATGGGAATAACATCAATAGTATGTGTCAGCATTAATTGAATTAATATCTCCTCCTGTAGCAATCTCATTGTTGAGCTACAATGAAATTACTACAGGGGAAAATTCATCACTCATCTCAGATAAGCGCCATTTTTTGAGGGGAGATTGAGCGTGCACAACACATGAATCATCAGCACTTGGAGGCTCGCATCTATCATATGTTTTTTTGTCTGTACAGGCCACCTCTTCAAGACTCATCTCAGTAGCTTTCTGATCTGCCATTACTTCTATTTTATCCAAAGTAATATTAGCTGATTCTACCAAATTATACCAATTAAAACTATCAATGCGCCGGTATAATGCCGAGCTAAATTCAAGCTACTTTAGGAACGAAGTGAACTAGAAGTAGTATTTTGAATTTTATTCGGTATAATTGCGTAACCAGTCTGTTTTTTCTTCTCCGAACATCTGAATGAGCAATCAAGTCTCAAAACCGTTTATAACAGTAGTGATGGTTAGAAATAGGATTTCGTTTAAGGGATAATAGTAGTGGCCGGAAGTTGTTCAGCGAGGATTTCTAATTCTAAAAACCAATGTGTCAAAATAATTACTTTGTTTAGTAGAGATTACTTCGTTCCTATTTATTGTTCAATGACGGGCAAAAGAAAGCAATTTGAAATCATATTATCATTAGATGTAATGTTATATATATTCATAAGTATCAACACTGTTATGAATTTGTTTATATATAACCCTATCGATGGAGAATTGATGCTGAACTATAATAAGGGAGTATCTGGTTCATTAGGGAGTTCTTCTGAAGATTTAATTAATGTACTTATGCGGAAGGCTTCGAGAAGAATAATATATTCAAAAGATGCATAATTAAAGAGTCAGGACATGTAATATATACATGTCCTGACTTTTTTTATTTCTTTTTCTGACCTTTAGTTTTAGGTTTTTTGTACTTCGCTCTCAAATTTCTACGATAAGAGCCCCCCTGGTTTACCTTCTTGTTTTTATCTTTCTTTTCATGAAAAGCAGCACCTTTTTCAGCATCAATTTTAGGTGTTTTAATTAATGTTTTACCTGCAATTTCCGGTATTTCACTGTCAAGCTGTTGCTCAGAAATTTCTATATCTTCAGGAAGCTCTTCTAAATGTACTTTCTGACCCATTAATTTTTCTATACTATGCCAGATGTCACTGTCATCTTCGGTAACAAATGAAATTGCCGACCCTTCGGCGTTCGCCCGTCCAGTTCGCCCAATCCGGTGCATATAGGCTTCAGCTTCATCAGGAAGGTCGAAATTGATTACGTGGCTAATGTTTGATATGTCCAGTCCCCTTGAAATTAAGTCGGTTGCAATTAAAATACGAAGATTTCCTTCTGTAAATTCCTTCACCATTCTGAACCTGAAATTTTGAGATTTATTAGAGTGGATTACACCAATTTCTTCTTCAAATATTTCAACAAGGTTATTGTATAATATATCTGCAATTTGTCTGCTTTTTACAAAAAGTAGTACTTTATCCATGTCTTTTTGGATATCCAACAGATATAGTAACAAATTAATTTTTGTATAAAAATTGGGTACGTTGTAACCCGACATAAATATTTTTTCGATAGGAGTACCTGTTGAAGCTACTTCTATTTTTATGGGGTCGTAAAAAAAGTGATTAATAACCTCCTCAACATCGTAAGTTAAGGTAGCTGAAAACATGAGATTTTGTCTTTTTTCAGGTAAAATATCAATAATACGCTCAAGTTGAGGCATAAAGCCCAGATTTAGCATTTCATCCACTTCATCAATAACGAGTTTTTGGATAGATTTCAAGCGTAATGTTCCGGTTAATGCCAAATCAATCAGTCTTCCCGGAGTGGCTACTAAAACATCCAAACCATTGTATACTAATTCCTTTTGTGTGTTGATATTTGTACCTCCGTATACTCCGCCAATTCTTACGTTCATGTATTCAGTAAGTTTTGTGAATTCTGTTGCAACTTGTTCAACCAACTCACGAGTTGGTACCAGTATTAAAATTCTTGGGTGTCGTTGTTTACTGAACTTTAAGTTGCGTAATAAAGGTAATATATATGATATGGTTTTACCAGTACCAGTTTGTGCAATTCCTACCACATCTCTGCCGCTCATGGCAACAGGAAATATTTGTTCCTGGATGGGAGTCGTTTCACTTAGTCCCATTTCGTCAATAGCATTGAGAAGAGGAGTATTTAAATTTAAATCAGAAAATTTCAAAATGTTTTGCTTTTAAATTTATGCAAAGATATAAAGGATATTAGAATTCAAGAGCAATAAATAAGAATCTAATGTTTTATTGTTTCCTGATGATAAAATCAGATGGAGTATAAAGTTCAGCTTTTACTTCAATAAAACTTCTGTAAGAGGTTATAAAATATTAACAAAAAAAAGAGGATGCATGTTTGATGCAGCCTCTGTTGTCAATATAATGTCATTGTTATGGTTATTTTTTGTTGCAATGCTTAATAATATAATCTTCAATCGCAATTTTTTTTGTGTCAGATTCGCTAAAGCTGATTTCAACGGCACCAATGGATTGAGCAGCTAAAATAACGTTCTTTTTAAGAGCTTCGTTTCTTGCAGCAATAGAAGCCAAACAGTTTTTCATAGCATCCTTTGCCCAATTGGGAGAAGTTTGAATCTCTTGCTTGATTTTCTGAATAAAAGCATTAAAAAATAAATCACTCCTTGATTTATCATTGGATGCAAAGTAATCTAATATGGCAAATCCAACTCGTTTGATATATTCATCCGGAGATTGAATCCACAAATACATAATATCAAGTCCAAATCTGGTTTGAGCAATTACTTTTGCAAAATAATCTGCAATTGCATAATACTGAATAACTGAAACCCATTTGTTTGCCTCGTTTCTGTTTATTTTAGCGGGATCAGCTACCATACAGGCAAGAATTCTGGCGTCAATGTTTCTTGTGTTCCATAATTTTTGTGCCACATTGTGGTTTACGCCTTTTTGTTCACCAGAAGAATTTACTTCATTCTTCAATCTTTCCAAATCAGCGATACTAACTCCAAATAGATCGCCTTTAGCACCTTGACTTTTAAAAATCGCTACATTTTTATCAGTGCCACATTTTTTTAGCTCGGTATAAATACTGTTGAAATTCATGCCTGTAAAACTACAAAAAAACAAAAAGGTTTAAAAGTTATCTTTTGTTTTTAAAGAAGTTTTTTACTATTTCTGAGCACTCGTACTCTAAAATACCGGACAAAAACTCTGTTTTAGGGTGTAAAATAGGGGGTGTAACTCTTAAAAAACCTCTTTTGTCATCTTTTGCCCCAAAAATAATTTTTCCGATTTGTGACCATGATAATGCACCTGCACACATACAACAAGGTTCAAGTGTTACATATAACGAGCACTCATTTAAATATTTTCCTCCTAAAAATTCAGCTGCAGAGGTGATAGCCAGCATTTCGGCATGAGCAGTAACATCATTTAGTGTTTCAGTTAAATTATGGGCTCTTGAAATAATCTGTTTGTTACATACCACTACCGCCCCAACTGGTATTTCATCTTTTTGTAATGCAATTTTGGCCTCATTAAGTGCTTGTTGCATAAAATATTCGTCTGAAAAATTGATTTTGGTCATCTTTCTGTTTTATATCTAATAAATAACATCGTTTTATTTAATTTCTTTATATTTTCGCATGTTAAAATAACAACAATTCAGATTGAGAAAAAAATCTCAACTTGAAATTGAAATTTATTCGTCGAATAATAAATCACATTTATAATGTACAGATCGCATACTTGTGGAGAGCTAAGGCTTGTTGATGTAAATAAAGAGGTAACCCTAAGTGGTTGGGTACAAAAAGTACGTAACCTTGGAGGTATGACATTTATCGACTTGAGAGATCGATATGGAATTACTCAATTGGTAATGGATGTTGAATCAAGAAAAGACCTGAGCGAAGAAGCTCGTAAGTTAGGAAGAGAATTTGTAATTCAGGTAAAGGGAACGGTTGCAGAAAGAAGTAATAAAAACAATAAAATTTCTACTGGAGATATTGAAATTCTGGTAGATAAATTTGAATTGTTAAATCCTTCTGAATTACCTCCGTTTACTATTGAAGATGAAACAGATGGTGGTGATGAACTGAGAATGAAGTATCGATATCTGGATTTACGCCGCAGTCCTGTGCGTAAAAATCTGGAACTACGTCATAAGCTTGGTTTTGAGGTGCGAAATTATTTAAATCAACAGCAGTTTATTGAAACAGAAACACCTGTTTTAATTAAATCGACTCCGGAAGGGGCTCGTGATTTTGTGGTGCCTTCTCGTATGAACGAAGGGGAGTTTTATGCTTTGCCACAGTCGCCACAGGTTTTTAAGCAGTTGCTGATGGTTGCAGGATTTGATCGCTATTTTCAGATTGTTAAATGTTTCCGTGATGAGGATTTAAGAGCCGACAGACAACCTGAGTTTACCCAAATAGATTGCGAAATGGCTTTTGTGGAGCAACAGGATGTATTAAGTACATTTGAAGGAATGATGAAGCATCTTTTTAAGGTAATTAAGGATGTAGATTTTGATTTCGAATTTCAACAAATGCCTTTTGAAGAAGCCATTAAGTATTATGGTTCAGATAAACCAGATATCAGATTTGACATGAAATTTGTTGAAATGAAGGAAATGATGGCCGGATGTGGTTTTAAAGTTTTTGAAGATGCAGAATATATTGGTGGAATTTGTTCTGAAGGTTGCGCCTCTTATTCACGAAAAGATTTAGATAAACTTACTGATTTTGTTCGTAAGCCACAGATTGGAGCTCAGGGATTAGTGTATGTGAAATATAATACCGACGGAACCTTTAAATCTTCAGTAGATAAGTTTTTTGATGAAGCAGTGTTAACTAAATGGGCAGAAGCATTTAGTGCAAAACCAGGAGATTTATTGTTGATTTTAGCTGGAAATAAAGCAAAAACACAAAATGCACTCTGCGAACTTCGCTTGGAGATGGGAAGTAGACTTGGATTGCGTGATAGTAATAAATTTGCACCTCTTTGGGTAGTTGATTTCCCATTGTTGGAATGGGATGAGGAAACCCAAAGGTTTCATGCTATGCATCATCCATTTACCTCGCCAAAGAAAGAAGATATTGAATTCTTAGAAAGTGAACCAGGTAAAGTTAGGGCTAATGCCTACGACTTAGTTATTAATGGAGTTGAAATTGGTGGGGGTTCAATTCGTATTCACAATGATGAATTGCAACATAAGATGTTTCAGTTGCTTGGATTCACAGAGGAAGAAGCTGAGAGCCAGTTTGGATTTTTAATGAATGCATTTAAATATGGAGCACCACCTCATGGCGGAGTTGCTTTTGGTTTTGATAGATTGGTTTCTATGTTTGCAGGTATTGAGTCCATCAGAGATGTGATTGCTTTCCCAAAAAATAACTCAGGAAGAGATGTGATGATTGATTCTCCTTCACCTATTGCCAAGGATCAATTAGATGAATTGAATATTTCATTAAAAGAAATTAAAAAGTAATATTTAATACTGCTTTTTGGAAACAAAGAAACAGCTACTTAATTTAGGTAGCTGTTTTTTCTTTTTTAATGCGTCATTCAATAATAACCTCAGTTCGATTAAAATTAAAGAGCTCAGATTTTATTAAATGATTAATATACAATATAAATTTTGAAGCATAGCGAGCTATGGTGATAAAATTTAGAGCAGTAGATCGGTCATTTAATGAAAA
>JBNKGY010000086.1:0-15621 GCA_050290065.1 Marinilabiliaceae bacterium | reverse complement strand
ATGCCGATACCACTGTATTGATGTGCACCGGCGAGTTGGAAGTATACAGTTTCCCTATAAAAACCAATCACCTGGTGTTGGTGCCGGTTAATAAGGCTGGAAAAATAAGCGGAACCAACGTTGCCAGTATTACTGGAGAAATACAGAATAAACTAAACAGTATTTATGCCCCAGCTAATATGAGCTTTACGGTAAGCATGGGCGATAACCTGATAGTAAATGCCATTACCGATGGTATGGAGGACAGCGACGATAAAATACTCACGCGCTTTACCTCGGATATGAACCTGGTGATAGATGCCTTTGAGGCAACAACCGATCCTGCTGATAATACCTATTACATGTTCCTGGTAGAAAAAAGCGACAAATCCACCAAAGAGGGTTATATGCCCTTTGGCCAGGAGTACGGCTTTTTAACCGTGGGAGGCGATATTAATAAGGATGACTTTTTACATACTGTTGCCCATGAATTGGGGCATGGAGCTTATAAACTGCGTCACCCATTTAGCCCTAAAGTACGCTATCCATTGGCTGAAGGTACTACCGATAACCTGATGGACTATAATAACGGTAATAACTTGTTTGGCTACCAATGGGAATTGGTGGATGATCCTAGGTTTATGCTTACCTGGTTTATGAGTGAGGAGGAAGGTGCTGCATTTAAGGATCCTGGTACGCATTATATTTGTTTAAATGATCCAACAGTTATGGAGAAACTTAGTAAGTATCAAAAGTTTTATTTGGCAGATGGTAGAGTTGTGGATTTAAAAGAACAATTAATCCCTGGTGGTTTTTTTACAGTTGATGATAAAACAGAAAATGCTCCAGGCTCTATTGCTGCTCTAATAATTGAAAATAAACATCATATTCAAATGTTTTCAAATAGAGAAGTGCTAGGTTTTGGATACAAAATTTCTGGTACAGCAGCTGTTTTAACACAACGAATTGGGGATTTTGTGACAGATGATGTTTCTGGTGCTGTTAGAATTTTTGTTGATGATAATACAAAGTCAGTTACTGTAGAGAAGGATGGGGTGATAATTGAGCAACTTAATTATGATGCTGATTGTAAGTGTAATCTGCCTGATCATTATAAAGAAATATATTTTGCATTTAATAAATACACAAGTAAATATTTAGATTTAGCAATAAATAATTCTATTACTGTTAAGCATCAATTTCATGAAGATGAAGAATTGTTGAATAAGTTTTTACCATTGATTGATGCTCAAAAAAATACTAATTCTAAAGATGAAATATTCTTGGGCGAGGTGCTTGCTGATAAATTAAAAACATACGAGGTTTTTAATGATAGAAAATTCATTGTTGTTAAGGCTGAAGTAGGATTGGTTTCCTTAAATCAGAATTCATGGAATCAGTTTGCCGAAGAACTATTCAAACGAGCAAATCTGAACGCTAATGACATATTAATAACAGTTCCATATGTGCAATGTTCTGGAATAGGCCGTGATTTAGGAGAATATTATTTCATGCCCGGGATTGCAAAAGGATCTAATGTGCAAATTGATTTTCAAAGTTTAAAAACTTCATATTCGAATATTCAGAGAGTTGCGAACTTTGCAGTAGGTATCATTAGTCCCATAGAGGAGTTTATTATCGATGTATTTAGACACACATCTAAAAAAATGCTGCTTTACAAAGCTGTGTTTAATGCCTCAAATACCATTGAATGTGCGGTTATTGAACAAGAGAATGTTACCGGACAGGCGTTTAACAAAACCATTAGGTTGCACAAGCAAAAGGCAGTTGATGAGTTGGCAGATATGATTAATACTCAGAATGCAGAAATTCAGAGATTGCGTGATGAATTAAGTGAATATTTAACCTTGCCTTATGTTTCTGTTCATCAAAAGAGGGTAGCCCAGGAGGCAACAAATAAGTCAATTCATAAGAAAAAAGTTTTATATGCCGAAGCTCGAATACAGTTTATAAAAGATCATGCCGAAGATACTTATACCGAACCGTATCAAACAAAGTTGTATGCTCTGAAAATACGTGAAGAATTTATTGATGCAGCATTTGTACATGATAGAATTAATGAACTGGAGGATGTAGATAAAACGTTTGCCCTTGCATATATCTATACGGATGCATTTAATGAATTAAGGCAAACTCTTGAATATCCAGATGAAGATGACCTTAACTGGAGCAATGATGAATGGACTTTTACCAGTAGAACAGATTATATACTTCAGTTTTACGACAAGACAATTTATAATAGTTTAGATGGAGCATCTTTGGTTTTAGGTTGTTTTGGATTAGACTTCATTGCAGATGGATTAGGGTTAGGATATTCGTTGCTAAGAGGAGACATGGAAGAGTCAGCCGCATATACCTTTGGGTTAATGTTATTAGGTCCAGAGAGTGTTGCTGTTTCAAAGGCTACAAGTTCGGCTCTTATATTGTTGTTTACTAAAGAAGCATTGCAGGAATCAGGTGAAAAATCAGGTAAGGAAGTATTGCTAAGGCTTGCCAGGAAATATAGTGATGAAGGTGTTATAACCAAGGAAGTATATGATGGTTTACTGCACCTTGAAGAAAAAGATATAGCCACTGTTTTAAAGTCAGCTATTAATGGTAAAATTGCAGTAAGCCAGTTAAACTTTGTTAGTCAACTTGACGATCAAGCCAAATTAATTATTGATCGGTGGGAAAACGAGTTTATCTTAAAATTAGATTATGATTTGTCACAAAATGCTAACTTTGCACAATCATTTAAGGAATTAGTAACGACTAATCCAGAGTTGGTCGAGAGTTGGAAGGTGTTGCAAAATAGACCTAAATTACGTTTAAAAACTGATGCTCTTGAATCTGTCAGTAATTTGTTAAACAATCCTAGTAGGACAAGACTTGGATTGACAGATGAAGTAATTGGAAACATACATGCAAGTAGATTAGATGATGGTAGTTTTAAAGCTATTGTAGATGATTTAGATGCACTTGGAAAAAAGATTGCAGATAAACCAAATGTTGAATTTGAGAATTTCAATTCATTACTAGGTAAATTGAATGATAATAACACTCAAAATTCTCAGGCAGCGCAATGGGTTATTCAGGACATTACTGAGAATGTAGATGATTTTGCTGGTAAAAAATGGAAATTTGAAGCAACAGTTACTAATAGCGATGGAAATGCTGCATTTATAGATGCTGCATCAAATGAAGTACCTCCTAAAAGGATAGAATATAAATGGCTTACAAGTGCAACTGTAGGGAAAGATGACTTCATCCGGGAATTTATTAAAAGAGATTTATTTAATGCAACAGATTTAAACAAGATTGAATGGAGGATAAAAGGTCAAAAACTTTCAAAAGAAAAGGTAGCAGAGTATCTAAGTTCAACTGAAGGAAAAGATGCATTAAAGAAAATATCTGCAGAAAAAGCAAATACATTGTTAAACAGGACTGATCTGGATGATGATTTTCCAGATGAAATTGCAAATGCCTTTATAGAGTATTTTAATTCCACTTCTAATTTCAACCTAATTTTCAAATAGCTAAATGATTTTTAAAGATAAAATAATTGATGTATCCAAATTTGCTGTGATTGAGAATAGTATTGGATTAATACAAAATGAAAGTTTTAATCTATATAAAGAAGGGACTTTCATTGATATAGATAAGCCAAAGATTAGCAGATCAATATTTTCAACACAAAATGCTTTTTTTGTTTCAGATATCGGTGAAATGAAAACTGTTGTTTATCAAAAAGACAATAGTAGAATTAGTCTTGATTTTCTATGTAGTCTTCCTTTTTCAATAGAACAAAGGCAAAGTTCTAATTATATATTTCCTATTGTTAGATATAATAACAAAAAAGAAATTGGGCAAGTCAATAAATCTAACTTCAAATTAGAACAAACATTTCCTTTAAATATAGGATTAAATGGGGTATGGAAAATAATTGATGATAGTTTATTTATTTCTATAACTGATGAATTAATCTCTGCTCAAAGTTTTAAAAACGCTAATGATTCATGGAAGAAGAAATATTCTGAATTACTGAAGGGTAATAAAATAGAGCAATTTGGAAATATTATTTCACACAATGAGAAATTATACATATACTTAGCTGATAATACTAATAGTAAGAACAATGCAACTGTATCATTAAATATCCAAAATAGTAATTTGGAGGCAATCTACCCACAATTTGCTGGCAATTTAACTTTATATAATAATAAAATTTATGTGGCAAGTGCAACAAAAATTAAAGTTCTTTATCCTAATACAAATGAAATACAAGAATTAGATTTAAGTAAAGTCTTATCAAAAGAGAAGCTACAAATACATTGGAATAGTTTTAAAGTACATGACGAAAAATTATTTTTTATAGATGGACATAGCATGACAACAAATAAATTAGGTGTAATTGATTTAGAAACTTTAGAACTTATATGGAACAAAGAGCTTGATATTGAAGATGATATAAATAAAAACATATTAGAAATAAGAGTGTCTGGGAATAAATTATTTATCCATTGTTCTGACCAGTCTCTTCATATTTTCGAAAAAGAATAATTAAATGCATAAGTACATTAAGTGCATATTATTCTTTTTATCAATTTTACTACTTAAATTTAGTTTTGGGAGTAACCTTGTTGGCTCAAACTCTTTTGAAAGTTTTAATCTCGACTTTGAGTTTTCAGAACAGCTTAATCCAGATTTTTCAGAACCCGGTTTCACAGAAAACAATATATTTGAATCTTCCTTTCTTGATGTTGTATCTTGCCAAAGTAAATCTATTTGTGATGGTAATGCAGAGTTGGTCGAGAGTTGGAAAAAGGTAATGAATGCTGCAGAAAATGGGGCTCCAATCTTACGTAAAGACATAGATATTCTTAATTCACTTAGTAAATTCGATGATAATCTTATAAATAAAATTGGTTCAGATAAGTTTGACAACTTCTTGAAGAAACTCATAGAAGCAAATCCAAACTGTAAAACATGTGGAAGCAGGGGCGATGCTTTGGTTGGTAATATGAATGATGTTTTAGATGATTTGCGTAATGTCGTGATATCACAAGGAAAGGCTTTAAAAGCTGACGGAAGTTTTGTAGATGGTTTTGCTGAGTTTATGACGGAGGCTGGAGAACAAGCTTCAAAAGCAAAAGCAGCAGCACTTACTTTAAAGAAAATGTCAAATAATTGGTATGAACTGTCTAATGGAGGCTGGGAGCTTTATCGTTTTGAGGGTAGTATACCAGATATTGAGACGGGGCACAAATTAGATGCACTTTTAAGAAGAACAAATCCTGAAACAGGACTTTACGAATACAAGTCGCTAGAAATGAAAAACTGGAGTTCGGCGAGGTCCATGCCTGCAAATAAAGGCTCTCAGTTTTATGCATACATAGAGAGTGGACATAAATTTGAGTATTATTTTCCTGACGGTATTAGTGATGCGATGAAAAGTAATTTCCAGAATGTGTTTAAAGATGCGACTAAAGCGCAAGAGCTTTGGGATGTTAATCCTTCATTTTTTATGGATTTGAGTGATGATATTCAATCAGTAGAAGATTTAATTGAATTGGCTAATGATGGAGATTTAATAGACTTAATAAATTGGGTGAAGTAATGTTTAAGAAGTTGGAACAAATAGGTTCTGTGTACAGATTTTCTATTTCTGGAAGAGAGTTAATATGTTCATTCAAAAAAGATGATAATTCTGGAAGTATAAGAAAAATCGATTTGAATAATAGAACTGTGATATGTGAAGCAGACACAAATACATCTCAGGATACATTTGTTTATTTTAACAATTTAATTTTAACTAAGGATAATAGAAATATAGGTTTAGTAATAGATAAATCTCTTGAAATTATTGATGTAATACCTGAATATTTGAGAATTGCTGATAACCATTTAATTAATGATTGTATATCAGTTTATCAAGGAAAAATTAAGGATAGAAAGTTTGGTGTTTATTCTCTACTTGATAAGAAAATTCTTTGGATGGACAATGAACAAAAGGCTTTTGAAGTATTTGGTGATAAATTATTTGGACAGGATAATTTTGAATTATATAGAACCGATATTTTAACTGGAAAAATCCTTTGGAGGCAAAAAATAAGATCTTTATACCCCAAATTACTTGAACAAAAAGGAAGGATTAATATTATTGGGATTGCTAGTAGTGAGTTTATTGTTGGTATTGAGAAGCAAGATAAACTTTTAGCTTTAGATATAGAAACAGGAGTAATCAAATGGGAAATAGACACTTTTATAAAAGGTTTATATGTAGATGCAGAAAAAGGGCTGCTACATCAGATGCTTGGTAATTATAGTGCTTATGAAATAAAAACCGGAAAGTTAGTAGACAATTTTATAAATGATACTTATTTTAAATCGATGGGCATTGAGTCCCAAAGGAGTAATTTTGCATTGGTAGGAGATCATATAATAACAACAGATTGGCAAAAAGGTATTGTTGGGGTATTCAATACAGTAACACATAAATTTGACTGGGTTCATAAAGAAGAAGGGGTTAGTTTTCCATCACCAAATCCAGTAGTTTATAGTGACCCGTATTTAGTTGTGCATGATAACAAGGGAACTCTCCACATCTTCGAAAAAGAATAATTAAATGCATAAGTACATTAAGCGCATATTATTCTTTTTATCAATTTTATTACTACAGTTTAGTTATGAGAATAAACTTGCTGGTTCAGCTTCTTGTGATGGATTTAATTTTGATGGTGAGTTTTCAGAACAGCTAAATCTTGATTTTTCAGAAACATCTTTCAAAGAAAACCATATATTTGAAACTTCCTTTCTTGAGATTGTATCTTGTCGAAGTGTTTCTTTTTGTGATGGTTATGCGGAGTTGGTCGAAAGTTGGAAGGCCTTCAAAAATGCAGGGCTGGACGACCTTGCCAGGAACACCGACCAACTTGCGAAATTTGATGCCCTTGCTAAAAGCAACAACCTTGTGTTAGATGCAAAAGGCCTTGAGGATTTACTTAAACTTCCATCTACAAAAATTGATGCAGCTACAGGATTGCCTTTGAAATGGGATAATCCAGACAAAGTACTTGATGCTGTTCAAAGAGCCTCTGATGCTAATGTAAATGGACTTACTGTTACTCATAAGAAATTCCCAGCTCCTGCAGATGGTTCGGACAGTTATACTTTAAGAAATGCTAAAATATATCAAGCAGAAGCCAGTGGTGATGCTGGTCTTGAATTTAGAATTGGCAATGCCGGATGGGATGATATTGATGATGCTGGTATTTTAATAGATAGAAAGTGGGGACATGGTAGTACAATCTTTGAGAAAGTTGATGACGGATTAGGTAATATTTCATACAACGTTAAACCAGGTAAAGATTATAGAGTTGATGATATTATGAAAACAGCCAAGAGGCAGGTTGATAATGCAGGAGGAAATCCAATTCGTTGGGAAGTTGAAACAGAGATAGGTGCTGAAGCTATACAAGATTTGTTCCTTAAATCACAAGACCCAGCGATACGGAAAATTAAAGTAAAACATGTAGCGCAAATAGCACCTAAAAATTAGAGTTATTATGGCTAAAAGTATTTTTAGATTATCAAGTTCATATAAAGGAGAAGTTAAGAGTATCAAAACCATTAGTTCTGAGCTAATGGATTTAATTTTTCATTTAAAGAATACAGCTCCCTTTGACCGTGTACTATATGCTTCAGATGCAGATTCAAGAATAATTAGCATACAAGATAAGAGTGTGGCAATCTCGGAATTATCGCAATGCATCCTTAGCACATACAAGGGGGACATTAAACGAATTAGCAATGAAGAAAATATTGATGCTAATTTTTCATGGGATGAAGGATTTAGAGTTTCAATTGTGCTTGAAGCAGAAGGAGAACCCTGTTTTTCCATAACTGGTCAATTGGGGTGTAAAAGTTTTCCTGAAATTAATTTTGAGAATTTTAAAAAGGAGTATTCTTTTGATTGGTATTATTTAACATTAAAAACAATTGTTCAGCTTTTTAATCCAAAATCAGCTTCAATTGACCTTAATGTGCCGGCTTTTAGGCAACTTGTAAATGAAATTGAAGTATGGCCTCCATTAGGATGGGTGACATATTTCTCGAGTGATTATTTAAATGTTCCTGATGATTTAGAGGGGATTGAATACGAGCATGTGGAGAAAGGAAAATATCTGATACTAACTAAAGAAGACTTTACAGTTTGTAAAGAAGCTTTTCAAGAGCAACGAGACAGGCTTGTAGATTTAATGAAAACATTGAAAAGCAGAGTGCCAGCTTATTCTGAATCCTAAACAGCCAACTGCTTCCCCAACTCCCGCAAGTCTGCGACTTGTGGTTTGATATGTAGGATAAACTTGTTCATTATTTATATAAGTCTTAGACTTACTTTCCTGGCTTTTATTACAAGTCCAGTATTTAGAATACGTTTTAACCAACCAAACCTAAAATGAGCAGGAACTACAAAATCCATGACCAGGAAAAGCTGTGATTTGTATCATATGCAACGATAAACTGGCTGGATGTTTTTATCAGACCGGTCTACAAAGATATCTTTGTGGAAAGTGTCAACTATAGTATCGAGGAAAAAGGCTTGATAGTCCGTGGCCGGGTGCTGATGACAAGCCATGTACACATGATCATTGGTACAAGGAAAGAAAAACAGCAATAATTTCAAATATCATTTTTGGCAGCAGAACAACAAACCAATAGAGTTATCCAACAGTAAGATATTGGAACAGAAGCTTAATTACATACACAACAACCCTGTAGAAGAAGGTATAGTTTTCGAATCTCATGAATATAGGTACAGCAGTGCTGTGGATTATGCAGGAAGCAAAGGAATGATTGATATAGAGCTGGTTTGATTAACTTTAAGGAATAAGTCGAAGACTTATATGAGCTGAAGTGACCTAGATTGAATACATGTTAAAGTCACCACAAGTCGCAGACTTGCGGGCAATGTCATTAAGTTAAGGTTTAATTATTTGAATATCAATGAAATGCATTTGTTTTACTCGTCAATAATTTATATATTTGATTCATAATCAAAGGAATATGAACATGAAAAAAAACACCTGAAATTATTTTATCTAGAATTAGGAGTAAGGTGTTTTCTGAAGATATAATTTTAAAGTATAAAGTTTCTAAAAAAGACTTTACACGGAGAAGAAAACAATCTTTTCAAAGCGCCATTATGTTTATGTTAAATTTTCTAACTAAGAGCTTGTCTATTGAAATTGATAATTTCGTTACTTTCATTAAAAATAGCATAGGAAAACAAAATACAGAGCATTTTACTAAAAGTGCTTTTACTCAATGTCGCCAGAAAATAAAACCAGAAGTATTTAAATATCTATCAGATAGTTTAATTGAAGAGTTTTATAGTGACAATGATGAATCAATAAAGTTGTGGAATGGATTTCGGTTGTTGGCCGTAGATGGTTCAAGAATGACTTTGCCCGATACGCAAGAATTGGAGACTATTTATGACCGAACCAAAAACCAATCAAAAACAGGTGTTGTGCAGGCCAGAATATCTGTGTTATATGATGTTTTGAATAATTTTGTGATTGATGGTAGCTTGACATCTTTGTCTACTGGAGAAAGCAAGTTGGCCATGGAACATCTGAAATCTTCAAGTCCAGGAGATTTGATCATCTACGACAGAGGTTATCCTTCATTTAATTTGATATTTGAACATTATGAAAAAGGTATTGACTTTTTAATAAGGGTTAAAACAGGTTTTAGCAATGTTACTCGTAAGTTTTATGAGAGCGGACAAAGCACTGAAATAGTAAAAATGAACCCCGGAAAAAACACTAAGCTATCGGACAAGCCATATTCCAAAGAGACATTCGTACAAGTCCGCTTAGTGAGAGTCGAACTGCCAGGTGGAGAAGTTGAAATACTCCTTACTTCTTTGGCTGACTTAGTAAAATACCCGAATACTATATTCAAGAAGCTCTATTTTATGAGATGGAGTGTTGAAACCTTTTACGATGAATTCAAAAATAAAATTAAGGCCGAGCATTTCTCCGGATACTCTCAGCACAGTATACTGCAGGATTTCTATGCCGCTTTATTTGTTTCTAACGTACAAAGTCTGATTATTGGTGAGATGAATGATGAATTGACTGCCTGCACTGAAAGAAAGAAATATCAATACAAAATAAATACAAACCTTTCATATGGCTTTTTAAAAAATAGAATATTAGAACTTTTCCTATCAGATAAAGACATGACAATAATAACTGGTGAGTTGAGGAGCTTATTTATGAGACACACCATACCTATACGTCCTGATAGAAAATATCACAGAGATGTCGATAAGTACAGAAAACGCACAAAGCCTAAGGTGTTGAAAAACAATAAAGATGCAATGTGAGTTTTCTTAACTTAATGACATTGGACTTGCGGGAGTGGGGGAACATCGCCACAAAAGAAGCAGAATAATACCACTAAAAGCCAATCAAATCCTATCGTTAAACAACTATCTTTTTCAACTGAGACCGGAACTTTTAAGAAGTGAATCAGAAAAGCTGTTTGCTCCGCAAGCCGATGATTATAGCTTACTGCACTGGCAGTTCAAGCAACTGAGCAAAAAAGTAAAAGAACAAGTAAAAGAGAAACTGGATATTGAAATACATAAACTCAGCCAACTACGCCACAGCAGAATAGCACTCTGGACAGCAGAACAGGGACTTAGGAAAACTCAATACTTAGCAGGGTTTAAAAGGGTAAGCAGTGCAGAGCGGTACAGGCAAGCGAACTTGGAGGATCTGAAAGAACAGGTGGCGAAATATCATCCGCTGAAATGATGAAAAAAGAAACTAATTAGTTACATTTGCAGTATAATTATGAGAATACTCGAACCATACAAAGATTATTTTTGGGAGTTTTATAATCCGCTCCCACAGAAGGTTAAAGATAAAGTTGATTACGTATTGCAGATAATAATATCGGTACAGAAAATATCAACGAAGTTCTTTAAACATCTTGAAGATGGTATTTACGAAATCAGAATCGAAGTTGGGAGCAATATCTACCGGATATTTACCTTTTTCGATGATAACAAACTGGTGATTTTACTGCATGGTTTTCAGAAGAAAACGCAGAAAACACCAAGAAAAGAAATTGAACAAGCAAAGAAATTAAGGAGGATGTATTATGAAGACAAGGAATCCGAAAACAATAAATGACCTTTTTGACCAAAAATATGGTAAAGAAGGAACAAAGAGCCGTGAAGACTTTGAACAAAAAGCAGAGGCTTACATGGTTGCTGAACTGGTAAAAGAATCACGTAAGAAAGCTCATTTAACCCAAGAACAATTAGCTGAAAAGCTGAATGTAAAAAGAACTTATATCTCAAAGATAGAAAGAGCTTCAAGTGATGTAAGAATATCAACATTAAGGAAAATTATTGAAATTGGTTTGGGTGGTAAACTACATATCAGTGTAGAATTATAATCCCACAACCCGACGCACCCCACAGCAAATAAAACCCAGCCATGCCACAGAAAAAGTGGCATTCCCTCTGTCTTTTATTTGCTTCCACTACGCCAGCCCTTCTGTAATTTTTTCCGTCATGCTTTTTGTCCGACCCACAAACGGCACATTGCTTTTGTTTTTTCTTTCAATTGAATTTTTAAAGGTAAAAAGCCAAAAGCAAAGAGCCGTGCCATCGCTGCAAACAAAAAGACACGCACGAAAAAATTACCCAAAGCTATCTTTACATAATACGAGTTATAAGAGCAGCCCCACGAAATGCTCCCCTGCAATCCAAAGCTGTCAGTTATAACTAGTATTATGCAAAATAGCCACATTCCCTACACACCCCAACCCACGCCAACGCTGACAAACAGCACTTTAAAATACCCCAGCAAAACCACCGCACGAAAACCAAAGTCTTTTAAAGAGCTGTTTGCTGCCCTAAAAGCGGTAGCAAGAGTTTTGCAAACCCTTGCTGAGTATCTATCCACCAAAACCCCGACCACCACCCCGAAGGTGGCTGCGGTGCTTATTAGCCCAAAGAAATAAAAAGGAAGCTAAGGTAAGTTCCGGGCTGACAAAGAAGCAAGGGTATATAAACGGCTCGTGCCTCACCGCCCTTGCATCTTTGCATCCCTCCACTTGATAGATGGCTTTCTTTTTTTTCCTTTTTTCTTTTGGAAAAATAGTATGGAGGGGGGTGTTGCTGTACTTTTTTTCTTTCAAATGAAAACTTCAATTGAAAAAGAAAACTGTATTTTTGGGGCAATAGCGAAATTATTTGATGCTGAAAAAACTGCACATATCGATTTTTAAGGTACTCGTTCTGGGGGTATTAAGCTTTGTTTTGGGCTTCGGGAATTCTGTGCAAGGAACGGAGTTGGTCGAGGCGTGGGCAGCGGTCAATCATTTGCCTGATGCTATCAAACTCGAACCCAGTGTTCTTTCGAAATTGAATGACATTGCTAGCAGAGGAAGAGGGATAGATTTACCAAAATTAGAAACTGCTCTAAAAGGTGATTTAGGTGATGTTTTAGGAAGTGCGACAGGTGATGACTTAACTAAAATATTGAATAGATTAGATGCAGATCATGTAACGGGATCTCATCTTGATGAGATTACTTCTAGGCTTGGGAATACTCAATATGGTATTAAGCAAGACTTAATTAATAATCCTAATTGGTTCGAAACTTTTGATGATGTGCTGCAAAACCCTGGTAGATATTGGGAAAGAATATCTCAAGGAGAGTTGGTAAATGGTTCTGCATTGCAATCATGGGCTCAAGGTAAGTGGTGGAAGGACTTACGTGAAACAGCTCAAGCTTTTCAAAATACAGCTGGTTTGAGCAAAGTACGGGACGTTTTTGGAACTTCATTTGGTTCTCAAATCACGCTGAAAGTAACTAAAGGAAGTGAAATATTTGAAATTGTTGCGGACTATTTGGCGAAGAAGGATGGGGTATTTTACATCGTAGATACTAAGTACACCACCCTTGACAATTTTGACTTGGCAAAGTCCTTTACCCCCAACCAATCAAAAGTGTTTCCATGGATTAAAAATGGAGATGACATTACAATTGAAATTAGAGCAGTTGATACTAGACTTGAAGAATTAGGTTTATTTCAAGGGGATATGCTTGACCCAAATAATCTTAAGATAGATATCTATAAAAGTGTGCCAGGTAATAGTAGTCAAGTAGCTCCAGTAATTAATTATAAATGATATGGACAAAAAACTTATTCTCAAGGAGTTTTATGATCAGGTGGAAGTTTTTTTAGAAAAAGAGAACTTTAAATTAAACAGGTCACAATCCACAGCAACGAGAAAAACAAAATATGGCTTTGATAAATTATTTTTTGAAGTGAATGATATGGTGGATAGTTATTCCATAACTACCGCTTTACGAATTAGAAATAATGCTATTCAAGAAATAAAGGGAGAAATAAATCCGAGATATCTGAAGCGAAAAGAGACACCCAATGTATTACAAAAAGTTTTTAGTTTACTAAAACGATATAATAGACCAGAGTTAGATTACGAAATTGAGAACCCAGGAAATTTAGTAAATGAAAAAACTTTAGAGCCTTATTTGGCTGCTTTTAAACGGTTCATGGAAGAAGTAGGCTTTTCTTTTTTCAATCGTTTTGAGACCATGCAAGATTTTGATGATTGGTTCAATTTACCCGTGTTGGATGGTTCTTACGATTTTGAAAAGGGAATGAACTGGAATAATGCGATTAGTGGTACTATTGCGGCTAAACTTTCCGAAAACCCACGTTATGAAGAAATATACTCGAAATGGAATGCCGGCATTTCACCTAAGGACAAGGAAACTTTGACAGAATTAGCAGAAACAAAAAAATATTTGGACGATAAATTATAATGCTACAATATTTTAATGAAGCAAATAAAACACATATTATCCTTTTTCCTATTACTAATACTGCAACTTAGCCATTCAAGCAGCTTTGCTGGTATTTCTTTTAATGAAGTATTATGTGTTGGTAAAATAGAATTTTCTGAAAAATATGAAATTGGTTTTTTAGAATCTGGTTTTAGAGAAAATTATATATTTGAGCATTCCTTACTTGAAGTTGCATCTTACCGAAGTGTTTCTTGTTGTGGAGTTTATACAGATTTGGTTGAGGCGTGGGAGGCTGTCAGTAAGCACACAAATATTAGAAAGCATATCCCTTCATTGGAAAAAGTTTCAGACCTTTTAAATGATGCTGATTTTATAGGTAAACTACCGAATGGAAAAGCCGACTTAGACGCAATTATTGACGCTGTTAAAAATCCATTGGATGGTGGAACAGCTTCAAAATTGGTGAAACTCTCTGACCATTTAGAAAATGTTAAGCAAGTAGTTAAGAAGCATTCAGGTGCAGACGGATTTGATAGGCTTATGACTGATTTAAAAAATCCTGCGTTTGCAATGCAAGATGGAGCAACACATATGCTAAATGACGTTAAGAATTTTCCTGAGGGTAGCATTAAAAAGTTTGATTATGAATTTGATGGTGATGGAGTTGCTTGCACGAAATGTAGATTCGATGTTGAATTAACTTCGGGCACACCCAAGTTAATAGAATATAAGAGTTGGAGTTTAGAGAATATACCAAATATTTCAGGAAATCAATTAACTGAATATTTTAGGTCTATTAATAACCTAAATGAGATGAAGTACATATTTAACAAGCTTAAAACGCCAAATTTAGGGGCTATAAAAACTCAGATGAAATCAGTATTATCAAATAAAGCAGATGATATTTTTGATGCGATGTCTCCAACTCTAAAAGGTAATTTGGGGATTGATGATATAGATGACTTAATTGATTTAATTGATAATCCAAATTCAAACCTGTACAACTTTATAGATATTAAGTGATGGTTTTAAGTCTGATAGAAAAGATAAAACAAATAAAGTCATTTGACTTGTATAATGACAAGCTCTATTATGTGACAAATGAATTGGATGTTTCAGGAATAGAAGCTATAGATATAAAAAAAATAGGAACTAAATATCCAGGTGAGATTTTTACATTATCTTCTATTCTTATTTGGCAGGATGGACGAGGTAAATCTGTTGTATACGATTTAACTGAATCATCATTAATTTTTAGTAATTCGAGCGAAAATGAGAAATACACTTTTCGGAGAATAGATCTGGTGGAAAAAGGTCAGTTAATTGTAAGCAGAAGACTTGAGGGAAAGAAGCAAATATGCCTTTTTCGACTTAAAGACAAAACCTTTGAACAGATAAATTTCAATATTACTGCATCTGTTAATGGCGTACATGCACTAGATGTGGATGCTGATTTTCAAGGAATACGGCTAGTTGATTTGGATGGTAATATTATTTGGAATTATAATATTACTGGAGAATATTTTGATTTAAGAAAAGAAGAACATAAAACGGCTCTTGTAAATATTATAGGGAGTTATAATGACAAATTATTGCTTGGGTTGAGTTCAGGAGAGATTGAGGAGATTAATGTCGAAACGGGCAATTTAATAAAACGTTTGAGTTTTGATTGTGGCGATTGTTCAGGTTTCCCATACCAAGTAATTAAAGGTGATTACATACCCTTTGGTGAGTTGATGCAATTAGATGAAAATAAAGGAGAGATAATAGGTCT
>JBNKGY010000085.1:0-15820 GCA_050290065.1 Marinilabiliaceae bacterium | reverse complement strand
AATAACNTACAACCTAAAGATTTATTGCCAATAAATTATGGTTACTCAACTTCAAAAGAAAAGACTTCGACTTTTTAAGGATAGGCTTAATATTCTTCTTGATATAGCTCAAACTATAAATGAAGATCATAGTATTGATGACCTGATTGCTGAGTTCGAAATTTTACTCCGTGAGGAACTTGAAGTGGGAAAAATATTAGTATTCACCCTAATTGATGGAAAGTGGAAAAATCTGCTCAATTCTGGTGTCACTCATGAAGAGGTTTTAAATATTGATGTTGAAAGAGATTTAATACGATACCAGAATATTGAAAACATTACCATATCACATCCTCCTCAACTCAAAGGATTTGATGCAGTCATTCCTTTGTTTCATAGATTCCGGGCTATTGGTTTTGTATTAATAGGCGATGTTGACGAAGAACACCAGGGTATCAGCCCCACAATTAAACACCTTAAATTAATTCAGATTATCTCTAACCTGATCATTGTTTTCATTGAAAACAAAAGAATGCAGCATGAGTTAATTGAACAGGAAGCAATGCGTAAGGAGATGGAACTGGCATCTCGTATCCAATCACAATTGGTACCAGCCGATAATCACCTGCCTGTTAGTACTAAATTTTCAATTCATACATTTTACCACCCCCAATTTGAAGTTGGAGGAGATTATTACGACTTTATAAAGCTGTCTAAAAACGTATTGGGTTTTTGTATTGCTGATGTATCCGGAAAAGGAATTTCAGCTGCATTTTTAATGTCAAACTTTCAGGCAGTATTCAGAGCCTTATATACACCAAGAATCAACCTAAAAAAACTGGTTCATCACTTAAATCACAAAGTAAACCAAAGTGCTAATAGTGAAAAGTTTATTACCATGTTTTTGGGTAAATACAACACCCTAACACGTAAACTTACTTATGTTAATGCAGGCCACTTACCCCCGATGTTATTCGACCCCAAAAAACACCATCTCACAAGTCTGGATAAAGGCTGCATTGGTTTAGGCATGCTAGATGAGATACCTTCTGTAGAGATGGGTAAGGTATACGTTCCAAAACAAGCGAAATTCTTAGCTTTTACTGATGGATTGGTAGAATTAGAAAATGGAGATCAAATTGAATCCGGCATGAAACCCATTGAAGATATTATTTCAAACGGTCAGGATGTTGAGAAAAATATGATAGATTTAAAAGGATTAATTAATGAGCAACTGGAAATTGGATCTGTATTTGATGATATTTCCATAGCTGCGATTCAGTTTAAATAACCTTTATTGAAGAACACCTCACAACAAAATTATCTACATACAACAGCGTTCTTAAACAACATTCTATTAAAAGATATTCAATAAGGCAAATCCCCAATTCATGCAGACCTCTGGTTTATACAATCCGGATTAAAACAAATATAAAAGGGAACTGAATATTCAACTCCCTTTTATACCAATTAAAACTATAAATGCGCTGGTATAATGCCGAACTAAATTCAAGCTACTTTAGGAACGAAGTAAACTAGAAGTAGCATTTTGAATTTTAATCGGTATTAATCCAACTCGGCCGAAAATATTCATCCAACTCTGGCTATTATATATAATCCTTACTCTTTTTTAGCTTTCCAAATTTTATATCCTGCAAATACTATCAGCAACAGTATAATCAAGGAACTTATTAATGCCAACATCTGACTGCTAGTATATGATTTCGGTTCAAACTTAAAAACTAGCTGATGATTACCTGCTGGTAACATAACTGCTCTTAAAATATAGTTGGCTCTGTTAATTTCAATAGGTTTTTCATCCAGATAAGCATTCCACCCTTTTGCATAATAAATCTCAGAGAAAACAGCTAATTGATCCTGACCAATAGCGTAATTATATACTAATTCATTAGGCTTATAACTACTTAACTCTATATTCCCACTTACAGAATCTACTTTATACTTATCTAAATTTTCAAATTCAGAGACATTTACAATAGCCTTATCTTTTAAATTTGTATAACCAATGGCATCAATAGCTGCATCCGGTGATTCCACCAAATAAACCTCCTTTACAAACCACGCTTCTCCAAATACATTTTTATTAATAATCGGATTTGCATTTGGATTGTAATTGATAAATCTACCATTCAGCATATTTAGAGCAGGCATATTTCTTAGTGCTACTTGTAATGCAGAATCACTACCGGATTGCTGAAGCGTACGAGTCAAAATCTGCAAGTCTTTTTCAAGATAATGTTCAATCACATCCTGGTAACGTCTTAATTTAGCACCATGAAAACCTCCTATAGAATGATGGTGATACGATGTATTTACTTCATTAAACGGATTCTTATAAATGGTAAAAACGCGGTCTCCATCTTGTTCTACATTATCTATTGCTCTATCTGCAACAGTTGGAGCAAATTCTTGCTTTTGCTTTCTGGCGCTTTGAAAATCATCATTATTTAAATATCTTTTATCAACACTCCACAAGTCAATTAATATCAATAACCCCAATCCCCAAATCACATACTTACCAGCTAATTTTTTAGTAGCATAAAACCACAATGAAGCTGATCCAATCAATATAAATACAAATGATCTGAAAGCATCCGCAGTTAATAAACTAGCCCGTGCTGCTTTTAAATTAATGATGATATCATTGAAATAACTTGATATTTGAGCTGCCTGTCCAGCATTTTGCTGAAGAACTTGTTGTTTTTGTTGCAGTATAGCACTCAATTCAGCATCACTAATAAATGAAAAGAAAGCATTAGGGAAAAGATAAAACAACAAACTAACACCCCCTGTCAATCCAAAGGCAGCAAAGAATTTCCATGTTTTATCTGTAATTAATTTTGGATTTTGATATACCTCCCTTAATCCTAGAAAGCCAAGAGCTGGAATTGTTATAGAGGCAATGACCATTGCCATTTCCACCGTTCTAAACTTATTGTATAACGGAAAGTAATAAAACATCAGATCGGTAAAACCGGAAAAATGCTTTCCCCATGCTAAAAAAAATGAAAATATGGTACCGGCAATCAACCACCATTTATCTCCACCTTTGTAATAAAAAACTCCCAGCATAAACAAAAAACAAACCAGAGCTCCTGCGTAAACAGGTCCTGATGTAAATGGACGACCTCCCCAATACTGACTTTGTCCACTAATCGTTTCTTTATATCTTGCATCAACGTTCTCAAGTGCACTTTTATTTTCACCGATCGCTTCCGAAGCTCCACCTACAGCATTGGGAACAAGCAATGTCCATGTTCCCTTTCTTTCTAAACTCCATGCCAATGCATAATCTTTATCTAAACCACTATGGCTTTTCTCCCCTTCCTCAACTTGCAATTCGGATTTCCCCCTAATACTATACTTACCATATTCATAGGTAGTCCATAGATTAGAAATATTTGGTAATAAAGCCAAAAAGGCTGCTACCAGTAATACACCTGATGCTTTTGCAAAATGGTTTAATGTTTTATGTAGTATCGCATATATTAATTTTGAAACAACCAGAATTAACACCAAAAGGGCCAGATAATAGGTTATTTGAACGTGATTATATGCAATTTGCAATCCTAAAGCAATGGCAGTAAATAATCCGCCTCCCCAAATATGTCTGTTATAAGTATAAAGCACCCCTGCAATTACAGGCCCCATGAGTGCAATAGTATATGCCTTTGTAATGTGACCTGCAATAATGATTATTAAATTATAAGATCCAAAAGCGAAAGCTATCGCACCAACAAGACTCATCCACTTATCGATCTTAAGACTTAGCAGAAATACATAAAAGCCCAACATATAAAGAAATAATATGGCTACCGTTTTGTATGGGAGTCCAAATCTAAATATCTTATTTAAGTAGGCAAAAATATTTTTTGATGAATCTCCTTTAATTTGATAAGCTGGCATTCCACCAAACATACTGTTTGTCCACTGCGATTTTTCACCCGTTTCGGCTTCAAATGATTTAAGTTCATGAGCCATACCGATGGCATGGGTTTCATCCATCTGCGGCAACTCCTTATTCTGTAAAACAGGATTAAAATAAGAAAAACTTAAAACGATAAACAGTATAACTGTTCCTGCATATGGAAGAATTGTTTTTATTTTATCAAACATAGTGTTAGTTTTTATGGACGCTAAAAATAGATAAAAAGGATTTACTCTGCAATTAGATGATTATATGTTTTAACAAACTAATGAATTGAAGATCGAAACAAACTTGTCAATCCAGAATTTTGATAATATTTTATCAAGTTAAATACATTTATATTGAAAACACTCTAAGTCATCATCATTTCATTGATTTTCTGTGCAAAAAAAAAGAGCATCTCCAAAGATACTCCTTACGCTTATAATTTTTTGATATTATCTGTTAACATATTGATTCTCATAATAGGATTCATAAGAACCATCCGTTATTCTATCCATCCAGAGTTCATTTTGCAAATACCAATCAATCGTTTTTTCAATACCTTCCTCGAATTGCAAAGATGGTGCCCACCCCAATTCATCCATCAATTTTGAAGAATCAATAGCATATCTCATATCGTGTCCGGCACGATCTTTTACAAAGGTGATTAATTCTGCAGATGTGCCAGGTTTACGATCCAACTTTTTGTCTAACACTTCACACATTTTTCGTATTAAATCAATATTAGTCCATTCATTAATTCCTCCTACATTATAGGTTTCTCCATTACCTCCTTTATGAAAGATTAAGTCAATAGCTCTGGCATGGTCAATGACAAATAACCAGTCTCTAATATTCTCACCCTTACCGTAAATAGGAATAGGTTTCATCTTTTTTATATTATTAATCGCCAATGGAATTAGTTTCTCAGGAAACTGATTGGGCCCGTAATTATTGGAGCAATTAGAAATTACAACAGGCATTCCATAGGTATGATGATAGGCTCTTACTAAATGATCGCTACTGGCCTTTGAGGACGAATAAGGACTACGCGGATCATATGCCGTTGTTTCTGTAAATAATCCATCTTTACCCAAAGAACCATATACCTCATCAGTAGAAATATGATAAAACAACTTATCCTCATAGTTATTCTGCCATAAAGAACGGGCTGCATTCAATAGGTTAACTGTACCTAAAATATTTGTTTTTATAAAAGACAACGGATCTGAGATCGACCGATCAACGTGCGACTCGGCAGCCAAATGTATTACTGAATCAAATTGATATTTCTCAAAAAGTTGATTCATCAATTCTGCATCAACAATATCTCCTTTAATAAAGGTATAGTTTGAAGCATCCTCTATATCTTTTAAATTTTCAAGATTTCCAGCATAGGTTAATGCATCCAGATTATAAATATGATATTGCGAATACTTTTGCACAAACAATCGGACAACATGCGAACCAATAAATCCGGCACCCCCGGTAATCAATATTTTTTTCATCTTTCTATAATTTGTTTTGTTTGGCCAGATGGAAATCCCTTAAATCAATCATATTCTTGTATGAGAAAAAATTTCTACTGGCTTGTTTAATGCAATTAAAAATTAGTATCAAAATCAATATGAACACCAAGGTACTCCACATGCAAACTTCACATTCTGAGAGAAGCAGTGTATTTCACTCATTCATTAGATGCTCTGATTAAACCTTACACATGGCAAACCATTGAATCAGTCAACAATTTTCTTGTTCATATGAATTAACAAAGCTAATGTAAAGAAATAAAAAAAGCCCCAATGGGGCTTAATATTTTAATTGAAAAGGTATACCGAATTAATTGTAATAGGCATCTTTTACACAGATAACCAAACAATATATAAAGAAGGCATTAAAAACCAATCCTATAATATTGAATGAAACAATGTTGCCAATTGTTCCTAAAATAGTGAATACAAGAGCTAGAATAACGGCCCATTTTTGTCCTTTAAAAATTCCAAGGGTAACAAATAAACCCAATATAAGAAATGGGAGTAGTACGATTCCTATCATGGTAGTCCCCAGACCTGCAACCATTGAAAAAGCAGAATCTTCTATTAAAGCTGTAATAAAACTAGCCCCAAGAATTAAAGTAAGTGATAACATAACACCTACCGCGATACCAATTGAATTTAATACGCCCATAACAGTTCCTTGCCATGGTCTACTGATTGATGTTTCCATAAGATTTAATAGTTAGTTTGAATTAATAATAACGTAATATAATAAATAATTATAATGGAGATATTTTGAATGCATCATAACTTTAATCCTTTCATGTTATTTATTCTCATTAAAAATAAAAAAAGGTTGTCCAAATATTGAACAACCCCATATGGAATCAGGTGTTTATTATCTATTAATTTAATCCTCTAACATTTTTCTCCCACTTCCATGCAGAAGCAAGAGTTTCTTCGAGCGACTTTTCTGATTTCCAGCCTAATTCATTGTTCCCATAGGTAGTATCTGCCCATATTTTTTCTATATCGCCACCTCTGCGACCAACAATTTTATATTTCAAATCTACACCTGAAACTTTTATAAATGCTTTTACTAATTGCATTACAGAATAACCTTCTCCTGTACCAACATTAAAGAATTCATAATTATTTTTCTTTTTGTTTTCAATCAGACGATTAATAGCAACAACATGCGCCTTTGCCAAATCAACGACATTAATATAATCTCTGATGGCAGTCCCATCCGGAGTATCATAATCATCACCAAACACACTTAATTCGTCTCTTAATCCTGCTGCGGTTTGGGTAATAAAAGGCACAAGATTATTTGGTACACCTAATGGAAATTCACCAATTAAACCTGATTCATGAGCTCCAATAGGATTAAAGTATCTTAATGCAATACAATTAATATCTTCATTTACTTTACAGAAATCCCGCATAACATCTTCACAGATTGCTTTCGTATTACCATATGGTGATTCTGCCTCCTTGCGTGGTGTTTGTTCTGTAACCGGCAATTTATCGGGCTGACCATATACGGTACATGAAGAAGAAAATACCATATGCTCTACACCATACTTCTTCATCCCGGTTAATAAGTTAAGCAAAGAGTTAATATTGTTACGATAGTAATCCAGCGGCTTCTGAACAGATTCACCAACAGCTTTAAAAGCTGCAAAATGAATGATGGCCTCAATATTTCCGTACTTTTGGAAAAACTGATCCGTAAGTACACTATCAGATAAATCGAACTTTTCAAAACCCGGTCGGATGCCAGTTATTTTTTCAATATTATCTAAAACCTCAATCTGAGAATTAGATAAATCATCAACAATAACTACATCAAAACCTGAATTTTGTAATTCAACTACAGTGTGAGAACCAATATAGCCTGTTCCACCGGTAACTAAGATTTGCTTACTCATATGATATAAAAAATTTAACGTATAATTATTTTGAGTATGTAAAAATAATAAAATCCTGACCAATTCAAATTAAACACATTAAAAACAATCCGTTAATTACCTGTTAATAAATACAATAAACCAGTAGGTACTAGTCGGCCTTATCTAGTTTTCAACATCTTATCAACACGTGTTTAAAACCACTATGTACATTCATCTATTTTTTTATTATTTTTGTATTATGCTTAATCTGGAAAAACACATATCGGAATTACTTTATCAATACGATTGCGTAATCGTTCCAAACCTTGGTGGGTTCGTCGCGAATAATATTGCGGCACAAATTAATGAGGAAACAGGAATTTTTAATCCTCCAGTACGTGAGATTGGATTTAACAGAAGCTTATCATACAATGATGGCCTACTGATTAATCATATCGCAAAATGTGAGGGAATAAGCTATGAAGATTGTCAGGATAAGATTTTAAAGCATGTCAACATTCTCAAATTCCAGATGTCCCGTGGGGAGGAATTGAAGATTGATAATGTTGGTATTTTAAAAGCTGATACTTTAGGTAATACTATGTTTGTATCAAATAAAGATCATTCTTTTTCAATAGATTCATTTGGCTTATCTACATTTCATTTTAATACGCTTGAACAAGATATAGAACAAAAAGACAACACCAGACATTTGGTTAGACAAACACTACATTCAAAAAGTGTTAGACAAATTGCTGCCAGCGTTGCTTTAATTGTAGGATTGTTATTTGTAACTCCAAACATTAACTACCAGCAACAACAAAGTTCATTTACCAATTTATTTACTGGAAATGATATTCCTGTTTTAAATGTACCGGTTACCATACATTCAAACACCTCGGAGATTGGAGTAGAACAGGCAACTGTTTCAAAACAGATATTGGAAACTAATGCACCCATTGAAAATAATTTTTTCATTATAGGAGGTAGTTTCAAATTAAGAAAACCTGCTGAAGAATTTGTTATCAGGATGCAGAAAAAAGGCTTTGAAAACATAGAGATACTCAACAGTAACAAAGGAAGATACAGGGTTGCATTATCTGCATTTACGAACAAGAATGATGCTGTTGTTGCTCTGAAGGAATTCAGAAATAAAAATGGATTTAAATCAGCCTGGTTACTGACAAAATAAAATTCGTATTCGACTATAAAAAGTAAAGGCTGCTCAGATTGAGCAGCCTTTTCTTTTTATACTATTTTGTATTTCCTAGGTTGAAAACTCTTTATCTTAACGAACTTCACTACCTGGTTTAATTGATTTAGAAGGTTGTATAAACACCAATTCTCCATCAGCATTCTCTCCCATCAATATCATCCCTTGCGATTCTATACCTCTAATCTTTCTTGGTGCTAAATTTACCAGAATACTCACTTGCTTTCCAACTATTTCATCAGGATTAAAAAACTCAGCTATTCCAGAAACAACAGTTCTTTTATCAATACCAGTATCAATAACCAGTTTTAGCAGTTTTTTTGTTTTCGCTACTTTTTCAGCTTCAAGAATAGTTCCGATCCGAATATCCATTTTTGAAAATTCATCAAAACTGATATTCTCTTTTGCAGGTTCAACCGTTTTTGCAGCTACATCATTTGCTGTTTTGGTGGCCTCAAGTTTATCTAATTGTTTTTGAATGGCTTCATCTTCGATTTTAGCAAATAACAATTCCGGTTTATTCACCATATGCCCGGGCTCTAATAAATCTGTTCTTCCCAAATCTTCCCATGTGCAGTCATGCAAATTAAGCATGCACTGTAACTTATTTGCACTAAATGGCAAAAATGGTTCCATAAGAACAGATAAATTGGCTGTAATCTGAAGTGAAACAAACATGATTGTTTTCACTCTTTCTTCATCCGTTTTAATCAACTTCCAGGGCTCTGTATCTGCAAGATATTTATTACCCAAACGAGCCATGTTCATCATTTCTTTAATGGCCTCACGGAAACGGAAATGATCAAGGCTTGCCTGAACTTTCTTTACTATTTCTGCAATTTCTGATAAACAGGCTTTATCAAATTCCTCAACCACACTGCCCATTTCAGGAGTTTTGCCATCATAGTATTTATGCGTAAGTACAATGGCACGATTCACAAAATTCCCTAATATTGCTACCAGCTCATTATTATTTCGGGCCTGAAAATCTTTCCATGTAAAATCATTATCCTTAGTCTCAGGTGCATTTGCAGCCAACACATAACGTAAAACATCTTGTTGATTTTCAAACTCTTCAAGATATTCGTGCAACCAAACTGCCCAGTTACGTGATGTGGAAATTTTATCTCCTTCAAGATTCAGAAACTCATTTGCAGGTACATTTTCAGGCAAATTAAATGTCCCTTCTGCTTTTAGCATTGATGGAAACACTATACAATGAAATACAATATTATCCTTACCAATAAAATGAAGTAATCTGCTTTCTTTATCTTTCCAGTATTTTTCCCAGTCAGGGGTTAATTCCTTGGTTGCAGAGATATAACCAATAGGGGCATCAAACCATACATACAATACTTTACCATCAGCTCCTTCTACAGGAACAGGAACACCCCAATCCAAATCACGACTTACTGCCCGTGGCTGTAATCCTTGATCAATCCATGATTTACATTGCCCGTATACATTGGCCTTCCATTCTTTATGATCTTCCAGAATCCATTTTTTAAGAAATGGCTCATGTTTATCCAATGGTAAATACCAGTGCTTGGTTTTTTTAACAATAGGTACACTACCTGAAATTACTGAAACCGGATTTTTTAAGTCAGTGGCATTCAATGAAGTCCCGCAGCTTTCACATTGATCACCATAAGCTCCATCATTTCCGCAATGCGGACAAGTTCCGGTTATATATCGATCGGCTAAAAATTGTTTGGCTTCATCATCATAATACTGATCAGACTCCTTTTCAATAAACTCTCCTTTTTCATAGAGGGTTTTAAAAAACTCAGATGCAGTTTCGTAGTGCGTTTCTGTAGTCGTTCTGGAATATATATCAAAGGTAATTCCGAAATCCTCAAACGATTTTTTAATGATACCATGATACCTATCCACAATATCTTGTGGAGTTACACCTTCGTTTTTTGCTTTTAAAGTAATAGGAACACCATGTTCATCAGACCCTCCAATCAACAATACATCTTCACCCTTCATTCGAAGGTATCTCACATAAATATCAGCAGGAACATAAACACCGGCAAGGTGTCCGATATGTACAGGTCCATTTGCATATGGCAAGGCGGTGGTAACAAGTGTTCTTTTATAATTATCCATTTATTTAGCAATTAATGCATGTATAAAATAAAATCCGACCAGAATAATAGCTCGGATTATGTATTAATAAATCGTTATTGGCGCAAAGATAAGGAAAATGAGAATATTTTGTAGATTTGATTTTTAATAATACAAATCAACATGATATTTCCACCCTCGATACATAAAGGTGATACAATTGGAATAGTGGCTCCGGCGGGTCGCATGGACCAAAACATTATTAACCAGGCTCAGCAACGCATTGAAGACCTGGGCTACAAAGTTGCAATTGGTCAACATGTTAACAGTCATAACTACAATTTCTCATCATCAGATAAAAGTAGACAAGAAGACTTACAGATTATGTTAGATGATGAAAACATTAAAGCCATTCTATGTACACGTGGAGGCTATGGTACCATTCGCATTATTGATGGAATTAATTTCTCAAGATTTAAACAAAATCCCAAATGGGTAATTGGCTTTAGTGATATAACGGTATTGCATGCGGCCATTCAAAAACAGGAAATAGCCAGCATTCACGGCCCTATGTGTAAAAGTTTTCTCAACTACACTCCCTCTGGCATAGACATTGAAATCTTATTTTCATTTCTGGAAGGAGAAAGACCGGAATATGTGATAAACCCGTATTCATTTAACAGAACAGGCAGTACAACAGGTACTTTAATAGGAGGCAATTTATCTATTTTACATGCGCTACGCGGTACTAAATTTGACTTTGACCCGCAGGGTAAAATACTATTCATTGAAGATCTTTCTGAATACCTGTACCATCTTGACAGGGTGATGTATAATTTAAAACTAGGTGGTGTTTTAGAAAAATTATCCGGATTAATAGTTGGGCAATTTACTGACATGAAAGATAATGAAACACCTTTTGGAGAGACTATCGAAGAAATAATATTTAAAAGTGTAGCTGAATATAACTACCCGGTTGCATTCAACTTTCCTGCCGGTCACATTGAAACTAATTACCCCTTAATATTAGGTGACGAAATTAAACTTCATGTTGAAAATGATAAAGTAAGTATACTTTCAATATAACTGTTATTTCCAACTGTATTCTAATTTTGTAAGTTTAACCATTATGTTGTATTTTCACACATAAAAATCAAACCAAAATGGCCGAACATAACGAACTGGGGAAAGAAGGTGAAGCAAGAGCTGCTTCTTATTTAGCAGATAAGGGATACAATATATTGGAACGAAACTGGACCTATAATCATAAAGAAATTGATTTAATAGCGACAAAGGAAGACACTCTGATTATTGCTGAAATAAAAACCAGAAGTACTGAAGATTGGGAACATCCGGAAGAAGCTATCACTAATGCAAAAATTCGTTTTCTGGTGGATGCCACTGAAGCATTTATCCTTGAAAATGATTTAGATATGGAAGTTCGGTTTGATGTAATTTCAGTCATCCCCGATGGAATAAATTGGAAAATAGACCATATCAAAGAAGCCTTTTACCCTCCTGTAAATTAATTTTTAAAATATGAATATTGAGGAATTAAGATCATACTGTCTCTCGAAAAAAGGAACTACTGAAGAATTTCCCTTTGACGATGTAACACTTGTTTTTAAGGTGTCTGGAAAAATGTATGCGCTAACGAACCTGGATGGCGACTTATCTATTAACTTAAAATGTGATCCGGAAAGGGCTATTGAACTACGAGAGGAATATGAAGCCATTCTACCGGGTTGGCATATGAATAAAAAGCATTGGAATACTGTTAAAATTGATGGTAGACTAAAACCGGATTTTATCAAAGAGATGATTGACCATTCATACGATTTGGTGATTTCAAAACTCACAAAAAAGCAAAAAGAAGAACTTCAAAATAGCTAGCTTCCTATAAATATCATACTTGAGAGGTATGGTGGAATAGAACAGCAATAAGCTGGTATCTCACAATTTGTTCTAACTTTGTCGTTGGAAATATTTTATGCGGTAACCACTCTAAAAACGATTTTATATTTTCAATGAATAATCAACTCATTACAAATTAATGCATTTATGAAAAAGCTTATCAGATTCTTTTTTCAAGGACTCCTTTATATTGTTCCGTTAGCAGTTACCATTTATGTTATTTCCATGGCTATTCTTTGGACAGATGGATTATTAATGGATCGGGATTTTTTTCAAAAGGGATTTCTGGCTAAATATAACTTCCCCGGGGTTGGTCTGATTATCATATTGGTTTTAATCACTTTAATTGGCTTTATTGGTCAAAAACTGATTTCCTCCCCCATATCTGAAGCTTATGATAAGGTAATGAAAAAAGCACCATTGATTAAAATGATTTATTCATCTGTAAAGGATTTAATGTCGGCTTTTGTAGGAGGCGAAAAGAAGTTTAATACTCCTGTAGTTGTAAAATTAGATGAAGCCGGAGTTTTAAACCGACTTGGATTTGTGACATCAGAATCTCTATCTGACATTGGAATTGAAGATAAGGTAGCTGTATACCTTCCTAGTTCTTATGGGATGCTGGGAGAGTTATATCTGGTACCTAAAGAAAGAATATCATCCATTGATGCCAATGCAGCTGACATTATGAAATTTATTGTCTCCGGAGGTGTTTCAAAAATCAAAAATTAAGATACTGATGAACAACATATACAGTACATCATTTTAAGCAAATAAAACATCTTAAAATACCACAAACATCCTTACACTCTTTTTACTTATTCGTATCTAAAAAGTAATTGGCAGTATCGCTAATTGTTTGATCAAATGGAGTGTATTCAAACTCAATATTATTACTTACAAAATCGCCAGAATATTTTGTAGTTTTCAACGAAGTACGAGCAGAATCTCTTGTGATTACCGGATCACTGCGAAATAATAAATAACGCAACTTCTCATATCTCCAGGCTAATGCAACCAATAATTTACCTGCCTGAATGGAAGGTGCTTTTACTTTTAATGCCTCAGCTACCATATTAAAAAATGAATGGTATGATAAATTAGCCCCATTCAATATAAAGCGTTCATTAGAAATATCGCTTTCTGTTAATGAAACCATGGCTTTAACCACATCTCTTACATCAACAAAACCAGTACCTCCTTGAGTAAAAAACTTTAATCCCTTATAAATAGTCTTTATTATTTTGGCACTCCCATCGTTCCAGTTGCCAGGACCGATTATTACGGATGGGTTTACAATGACCGCCTTCAACCCTTCTTTGGTGGCTCGCCAAACTTCCATCTCTGCACGAAATTTACTGATACTATAAGCTGAATGATTTCGCCCTCCCTGCCAGTAGGAAAACTCATCTATTGTTTCCCCATTTTTAGAATTGCCAAGCGTTGCAATCGAACTCACAAAGCATATTTTCCTGACATTCTTTTCCACACAAATATTTACCAGATTAGCCGTTCCTTCTTCATTCACGCGAAGGATTTCATCTTTTAGCGAAGGATTAAAAGAAACAAAAGCAGCTGTATGATATACAACGTCCACATTCTCCATTGCTTCTTCAAGAGAATACGGATCCATTATATCTCCATCCACCCATTCAATTTTATCGAAAAGAGATGTTGCCTCATTACCATAAAATTGAAAAACAAACTTTGTTTTATTAACATCTGATGTCTTGCGCTTTAAAACACGTACAACTGCTCCTTTATGAATAAGATGGTATAAAAGATGCGCCCCTACTAAACCTGTACCCCCGGTAACTAAAATCATACAATTACTTTTCTACCAATTAAATTTTATGGTTTGTTTTACATCCGGATGAACACTTAAAGGAACCGGACTCGTTCCTGCCACACTCTCAATCATTTTCATTTCTTCAGGAGTGTAGTCTTTTTTCGGAAAATTAAACTCCATAATTACCTCAGCCACACGTCTGGGATCACTTGCCATGATTTTTGTAATATTCAGTTCTGTTCCTTCTATATCAATATTATTATCCATTGCTTTTATACCCATGATGGTCATTATACAATTACCTAAAGCTGTAGATAACAAATCTGTTGGCGAAAAAGCTTCTCCTTTTCCCCTATTATCACAAGGTGCATCGGTAATAATTTTCGATCCTGATTGCAGATGTGTATTCTCGGTTCTTAAACCTCCAAGATACTTTGTTTTAATTGTGATACTCATGCCCCAATACGAATTATATACGTTAAACAATCAAAGAAACAAAAAAATGAGCTATTTGAACATGTAAATTTCAGCAAAAATGTTTTCTCATTAATTTATTATAATTTTGTTTGATCAAAAAACAAACAGATTAATATTAAAAAGCTAAAATATGTTTTCAGGAATCGTTGAAGAAGCTGCCATTATTACCGCACTTGAAAAAGACAAAAGCAACTTACACATTACTATGGAATGTTCTTTTGTTGATGAATTAAAAATTGACCAAAGTATCGCTCATAACGGAGTTTGTCTGACTGTAGTGAAAATGACCGACAAGACTTATACTGTTACTGCTATTCAGGAAACACTTGATAAATCTAATCTTGGAGTACTTAAGGTGGGTGATAAAGTAAACTTAGAAAGAAGTATGATCATGAATGGCCGTTTGGATGGACACATTGTACAGGGACATGTTGATCAAACTGCTAAATGCCTGGAAGTGAAAGAAGCAGATGGTAGCTGGTATTATACTTTCCAGTATGATATTGACAAGGAGAAAGCTGCTCAGGGGTATATGACTGTAGAAAAAGGTTCGGTTACGGTTAACGGAGTAAGTTTAACTGTTGTAAACAGTAAAGACGATCGCTTTTCTGTTGCAATAATTCCTTATACTCATGATTTTACAAACTTCCACCAAATCAAAGAAGGTAGCATTGTGAATCTTGAATTTGATATACTAGGTAAATATATTAGTAGAATAATGGCGTTAAAATAATAAGAAACTGACATGGCCAGAGCAATTAATTGGCCAACACAGGAGCATGATTGAAATTTGCATGGATCATCATGGTTTTGCTAAATTATAATCACATGAAAACAATCCCAAATTATGAAATTGCAAATCAATCACTTGATTTTCTTTTCACAATGAGGAATTAAAAATAACGAGGGATTCACAAAAAATGAATCCTTCTTTTTTTGTTGATAATCCACAATAGACATCGATAAGTCTATTACACATTGCTAATAACCTGAGTTCGATATAAAATTAATGGCTCAAATCGCTTATAAATATTGAGTTTCAAGGGATGTTTGCGA
>JBNKGY010000084.1:0-15853 GCA_050290065.1 Marinilabiliaceae bacterium | reverse complement strand
ATTTACCTTTTGATTTGTACTCACAAAGTAAACTGTTCATGATAGGGGTTGCAAGATGTAGTTCCTCGTAGGGTTACAGAGTACTAAGTGTTTTTATTCCAGACAAAGCTACTCCTGATCATACTAAAATGTATCTGAAATCTATAAAGACAAAATATTTTTAACAACTTATAAAATAATGCAACTATATAGATGAAGTTTAACGAAGTATTGATTAAAGAAAAACAGTATAATTCCATAAGGAGCTTAAAGATTTGTATATAAGAACACCCATCATTTGTAAATGGGGAGCTATCTAAGTAATTTTTAATTAATCATCTGAGTGATTATTTTTTTCAATAAAAAAGTCGTTTCATAATTGATATTGAAGTTTTCATAAGCATATGTGGCTATTTGGTACTTTACATATAAAAGTACTATATGAATTAAAAAATCAAACAAATATCTTTGGGGAGAACTCTTATAAAAAGTAATCTGCCAAGAATCACATAGTATACAAATAAAAGGCTTGGTTAAGTATAATAACTACAAAAATGAGTGGAAAAATTAAGGCAATAGTATACTTGCTAGTTGTATTTATAATTGGTTTAACGCTACGTCTTTTCTTTATTGGTATCTATATGGTGGCATCAGGTAGTATGGAACAAACTATGTATAAAGGTGATGTGGTTTTAGTAAATAAGTTTGCATATGGGGCAAGATTATCTCAGGAGCAAGGCGATTTACCTCTTTTATTATGGATGAATAATTGGTTGGGAATAGAAAAGGCAACCATTCATACACGTATGCCAAAGCTTGGGGATATTCATTATGGAGATATTGTAGTATTTAATCAGCCCTTTAAAAAAGATAAGTTTGTTAAGCGTTGTACCGGATTGCCGGGCGATACTTTTCAAATTAGTCATAATGTAAGGTATATAGATGGTAAGTCTCAAAAAGAACCAGAAACGGTCAGGTACTCTTATAAATTAACTGTAGACAATGGAATTTTACCCGTTGATACGCTAAAAAAATATGGAGTTAATACCTATGGCCATTTATGGCGAGAAGGGAATGAGGAGCATTATACTTTGAGTAAAACAGAAGTTGAAAAGTTAGGGAAATGCACTATCATTCAAAACATTGAAATGGATGATTACCCCCAGGGAGCTCCTGGTCCCAGGCTTTTCCCTTCAAAGAAATTTGCCTATACACGTGAAAATTTTGGACCGTTTATAATTCCTGCCAAAGGTTTAACCTTATCACTGGATAGTGCTAATATTGACTACTATCGTGATGTAATTGTGCATCATGAGCATAATAGTCTCAAATTGAAGGGTGGTTTGATTTTTATCAACAATAATATGGTAACTCAATACACCTTTAAACAGGACTACTTTTTTATGATGGGGGATAATAGATATCAGTCCTATGATTCTCGTTACTGGGGCTTTGTACCCGAAACGGACATTATTGGTAAAGTAAGTTGTGTTTTATTTTAAAAAACACTCACGATAATCAAAGGAAAGTCAAAGTTAATTGATAAACGGTAAAAATAATAATTTAAAAAGAAAACTCTGTGCCTTAGTGTCTTTGTATTTATTTATATAAGTGCTTGATACTAGTTTAAATATTTGAATCAATTTACATGAACAAGAATAAAATATTCATCCTTATTGCAACTGTTATTCTTTGCTTCGCAGGATTTAATAATAAGTACCCACTACTTACAGAAAACAGCGGTGCTTATATTAATGCTGGTTTTACACATCAATTTCCATATAGTGGTAGTTATATTTATGGACTGTTTGTAAAGCATTCCAGCTGGGCTTCATCTTTATGGCTCACCATTTTTTCTCAGGCTGCTGTTATAGCTATCCTACTATATTTTGCTTTTAAGTACATCATGAAAAATGAGAGCTTTGTATATTATTACCTCTCATTTGTATTTTTATCTTCTTTTGTTTTGTCCGGTTCTTTGGCAGTATCCACTATTGATCCCGGAGTTTTTGCATCGGTTATATTAATAAGTATCTGTTTGCTGCTTTTTACAGATAAGCTAAGGGGGCGGGATTTGAAAATAACCTTGTTTATATTATTTATAGGATGTATAACCAGTATAGCAAATTTATGGGCAGGTACTGTAATTGCAATTGGTTGCTCTATATTATTACCTTTTTATAAAAGAGTTGGTTTATTTCCCCGTCGATTATTTTTAATAGTGGGAGTTATTATCAGTAGTTGGTTATCCATTTCGTTAGTCAATAAAGTAATATCTGGTGAGTTTTCAATTATTCCAAATTACAAAGTAGAATTGTTGCCAAGGTTAACCACTGCTGGTTTTACAAAGAATTATCTTGATGCTTCCGGTGACAAAGACTCCGAACTCTACATATACAAAGATAGTTTAGATGTTTTGTTTTCTTCAAACAGCATGTACCGAGAGCCATTTCTTACTGAAAAACAATTGAAAGAATATAACAAAGTTAGTGAAGGCATATTAGCAAAACCAAATTTTAAATCCAGCTTTTCAATTCAACTATTAAAGGATTTTGGACAAGAAATGATATCGGTAGATTCTCAGAATCAACTAGCTGTTAAAGATAGTGTTGCCGTGTTAAAATCATTATTTAAATGGTATAATGAGGAGGTACGGGAAGTGTATTTAGCAAGACAAGTTGGAAAATATATGGATCTCAAAGTTAAAGATCAAACACAACTCGTTATTATGTTATTTACGATATTGTTTCTAGGTTGGGTTTTGTATAAAAAACAAGACCGATTTGTAATATATTTTCTGGCCGGTACCTTAATAATCTCCTTTGTAAATGCATTTATTTATGGATCATCTCATCATCAATGGTATTTCATTTGGCTTTGGCCTATGCCAGTGTTCTTTTATTGGGGAGAACACAATAGAATTGGTCGATTAAAGCAACTGATATTAAATGTTATAAAGGTTAAAAAGTGAGATCAGTGAATAGTCACAAATTTGGCATATATAATTTCATACACTCAGTTGTAATGAATTTAAGATATAGACACAGTGTAGATATGAATAGAGAATCAATTAAAGGATATGTTATTGAGTGTGGAATGGTGCTGTTAGGAGCCTTCATTATGTGTTTTTGGGCTTTGTACAATCAATATCCACTTTATTTTAACAGCGATACGGCTATGTATATGGAGCATGCTTTTCAGGGGTATGTAGGCCCTGACAGACCCATCATGTATGGCTTATTTATGTATTATGTCAGTTTGCAGCAATCACTTTGGTTGGTCATCATATTACAAGCAGTTATTGTTTCCTATTTGCTGTACCTGTATTTTAAGTTTTTTGTAAAATCAAAATATTTCAAAAATTATTATCTGGTTTTTATTGTTGTCATTACTTTTTGTACAGGTGCTTCATTCGATGTAAGTTGGATTTTGGCTGATGTTTTTACTTCTATATCTATTCTAAGTTTTGGTTTGTTATTGTTTGTTAAGCATTTAAATATTTATCATCGTATTTGTGTATCATTATTGATGGTATTGGGTGCTGCTATGCATAATTCTCATTTTTATATCTGTTTAGGATTATTGATGATCATTATTTGTGGTTACGCATTTAAGAATTTGAGAGGAATATACAGTGCAATACATATGAAATTTGTACGACTCGTTTTTGTACTTACTTTACTTATTATGAGTAGCCTGTTTACTGCTTCCGTACATTATTATTTCGGTGCAGGTTTTAAAAGTTCACGTGGCGGTGAAATCTTTTTATTTGGGAATTTAGTGGAAATGGGTATTGTAAATACCTACCTGGCGGAGAACTGCGAAAAAAAGGATTATCAAATTTGTATGTACAAGGATACTTTGCCCAATAATTTTCTGTGGGCAAGTAATAGTCCGATTCGAGTTATGGGAGGCTGGGAAGGTTGTAAAGATGAATTTTCTACCATCACAAAGGATATATTAACCACTCCAAAATATTTAAAAACTTTTTTATTTAAATCTGCTGTTTATACTGCCAAACAATTTTGTCATTTTGATACAGGAGAGGCAGGAACTCCAACCCCTCGTTCTGATTATGCTTTTGCTGCTTTTTATCCAAATGAATACGATCAGTTTGTCAATGCTAAACAGCAAAAAGGGGAGCTGAATTTCAGTTTGGTGAATTTTGCTCAAACCATTATGTTTGGTGTTGCTCTGTTATTCTATTTGTGGGCTTTCTTTGAGAAGAGGCTCACATCTCAACTATGGCTACTTTCTCTGTTTATATTAGTTGCTGTACTTATTAATGCAGCCATATGTGCTGTGTTTTCCGGTGTATATTTTAGGTATCAGGCACGGGTAGTTTGGTTACTTCTATTACCGTTGTTTTTATACTTCTCAAGTTATATGAATTTACAAAATGAGAATAATCAGAATATTTGAAAGATAATAAGCCTAACACTAAATCAAAATCTATGAATTATCAATTGGAACTAACGATTTTAATGCCTTGCCTAAACGAAGAGGAAACTATAGGAACCTGTATTTTAAAAGCACAAAATGCCATAAAGGAACGTGGCATAATGGCTGAAGTATTAATCGCAGACAATGGTAGTACAGATGCTTCTATTGAAATAGCGCAAAATTTGGGTGCACAAGTGATTCATGTAAAAGAAAGGGGATATGGAAGTGCACTTATTGCAGGTATCAACCATGCCAAAGGAAAGTACATTATAATGGGAGATGCTGATGATAGTTACGACTTTGGAGATATATACAAGTTTGTTAAGAAACTTAGAAATGGGTTTGATTTAGTGATGGGGAACCGATTTAAAGGAGGTGTTGAAAAAGGGGCTATGCCATATTTACACAGGTATTTAGGTAATCCGGTGCTGTCGTTTATAGGGCGTTTGTTTTTTAGAAGTCCGATTAAAGATTTTCACTGTGGTTTACGAGGTTTTAACCGGGATGCTATATTGGAATTAGGTTTGTGTACTACCGGGATGGAGTTTGCATCTGAAATGGTGGTGAAATCTGCACTAAATAAATTGAATATTTCAGAAGTGCCCATTAAACTCTACCCTGATGGACGCACCAGAGCTCCACACCTGAGAACATGGCACGACGGTTGGCGTCATCTTCGATTTCTATTGCTCTATAGCCCTAAGTGGTTATTTCTGTATCCAGGGTTATTTATGTTTTTTATTGGTTTAATACTATCAACAATTCTTTTTGGGGGTCCTGTGAATATAGGTTCTGTTACCTTTGATATTCATTCCATGCTTTATTTTTCCATGCTCATTGTTGTGGGATTTCAGGTTGTTGCTTTTTATTTTCAGTCAAAAGTATTTGCCATTAAAACCGATTTACTTAAGGAACCTCTTTGGTTAAAACGTTTTGAAAAAGTCTTCTCTCTGGAAAAGGGCTTGTTAATTGGTTTATTATTGATATTGATTGGAGTAGTTCTATCAGTCAGCAGCTTTTTGATGTGGGATAAAAGTGCCTTTGGTAATCTGGAGCCTTCAAAAGTGTTTAGAGTGGTCATTCCTGCTGTAACCTTTTTAATAATTGGAGGGCAATCTATGTTTAATAGTTTTTTTATGAGCCTGTTGGGATTAAAAACAAATAAATCAAATTATTTAAAAAATAAAAATAAACCGGAAGATGCCCCGGAAAAAGTGGTGTCAATTAATTAATTAATTAATTTAATATTTTATTAATGAAAACTAAATTTTTAAAATCGCTTTCTGTTATTGCAATTGCAGCAGTATTAGCGCTAAACGTTACGGTTGTGTTAGATGATAATTCTTCATCAAATCTAAATTGGGATTTTATGGGAAAGATTTTAGCGGATGGTACTAGTGGTAGTGGTACAAAACCTGAAAAAAAAGTTTATAAGAAAAAAGATCCAGAAGTATCTTGTACTATGAGTAATGGGGAGGAGGGCGATAAGTATGATTGTATAAGCAGTACTACGTATGTAGATGGTGCTAGAACTTGTACAACATCGGGTTGTTTTAATTACTAATTTTTAGATTAACTATTAGAAACCAGTTATACTGGTTTCTATGTTTAGCTTAAGTTTATGAGGTTATTTATATATTTTATTGTTTTTATAGGACTAATTTCTTGCAAGAATAAACCTAAGAAACAAGAGTTTGCATACGGTGATTGTGCAGAAATCAAGGTTAGAATTAAAGATTTTGCTCAAGATGTTAAATTATCGGATGTGTGGGATATTGATTCTTTGTTAGTTCTTGAATGTCGAAATGATTCACGAATAGGTGTGATAAGAAAGACTTTAATTACAGATAATAGAATCTATATTTTGGATAATAGTATTGCAAATTGCATTATCTGCTTTGATAGAAAAGGGCATTATATTAATGTTTTTAAAAAAATTGGTGATGGTCCAAATGAATATAAAGAATTAATGGATATGACTTGTGTTGGGAATGTAGTTTATGTAACAGCTAGAGACAAAAGGATGTTTAAGTTAGATAGTAATTTGCATCTAATAGAATCTATCAATATAAAATGGACTAAAGATATCCCTTATACAGGTCATTGTATAAATGCAATAAGCATAGATACATTGATTTTTTCCTCTGATGAGACTCAGTTTAAATATAATGTCTATAGCCTAAATCGTGAGGAATTTATAGCGCAGTATTCACCAAGTAGAGGTTTAGGTGATGAAATGATTTATCCATATCTAACAAAAGCAAGTGAAGGTATTTTTTATACAAATTCCAAGTATAGTGATACTATATACACTGTTAAGAAGGACGATGTCAGGCCATATTGCATTGTTAAGTTTAGTGATCCTTTGTCAAATAAGCAAAGAGAAGAAAGAATTAAATCTGATTTTAGATTTCTTGTACCAGGAATGCCAGGGAAACCAGATAAAATGTTTTCAATTAACCAATTTATAGAAACTACAAATTTCACAACATTCTCATTTCTTTATAAAAAAAGAAGACATTATTTATATAAAAATAAAGCACAAACGATAATTATTCCCAATAATGTTGAAAATGATTTATATGGCTCAAGATTTATAGGTAATCCTATTGGCAGGATAGAGAATAGTATTGTTGTATCTGCAGATCCTGTTGATATGATATTTAATAAAAAGAAAATAGTAATACAGATACCAAAAGAGCTATCGGAAAACTCGAATCCTGTATTAATCTTCTTTCATCCAAAATTTGATCAATGAATTTAAAGATATTAATTGTTAGCTTAATTGTTTGTAACTTTTTATTAGTTGGTAAATATATGTTCTTGAAAAGTGAAAGTTTAGTCATTAATTCAAATAGCACAGAATTAAAATCTGATCTTAGCAATGCATATGATTATAGTAAAATATTGTTAAGGAATTCATGTCAATTTTCTAAAGTTGTTTTACCTGATTCCTTAGCTGGTATGTTTATGCTATATATTCCAAGGCAAGGATGTAATGCTTGTATTGATTCTTCGTTACTTATACTAAGTGACTATAAAAAGAGACATGATGATTTTAAGTATTTCGTTTTTTCACAAGAAACTGATTATTTAAAGAAATTTATGCGTTACAATAGGATTACAGCTGATATTGTTGATCTTGATGAACTAGATACTTTTAAAGTTATTATTGACTATCCCTTGTTGACTTTTAATTCAGGTGACAAAGGGCTTATGTACACAATTCCTATATTAAAAGGTAATACAAAGTCATTAAGATATTTATTGCAGCAAGATATAAATAAACTATTTAAGTAAAGTATAAGTTTAATTGGGATAAAATAAGGTTCAAAATGCGGTGTATGCTTTATTGTAATTCTAGAAAATTAAAATTTAAAGGTTAATGAAAATCGTAAATATATTATTGTTAAGTGTCTCTTTTTTGGTTTTAAATATATCATGTAAGAAAAACATAGATTATAATAAGCAAAATTCTGGACGCAAAACTATAGATTTCAACCACAACTGGAAGTTTCATAAAGGAGACGTTGATGATGGTGATGAGGTTGCGTTTAATGATTCCTTGTGGCAGCAAGTAGATCTACCTCATGACTGGTCAATAAAAGAAGTTTTTAGCCCAGAGTGGGCGAGTGGTACCGGATTTTTACCTGGAGGTATAGGTTGGTATCGAAAAACATTTTTTGTGCCAGCAGAGGAAAACGGGAGAAAGGTATTTATTTGTTTTGGCGGTATTTTTAATAATAGTATGGATAAACGGGCATGAGTTGGGATGTCGTCCTTATGGGTATGTCTCTTTTCAGTACGATCTATCGGAATATCTTAATATTGTCTTACCTGAATTAACTAATTACTATGAAAAGCATTGTGAAATTATATTTAATTTCTACAATTTTACTTGGAATATACTCTTGTCATCAAGAGAAAAAAGAAGTTGTCGCTTTAGACGGAACAAATGTTAATATTCCAGATGAAACAATAAATAATTACTCTTTTCTTAAAAGCGTAGATTACGTATTTCTTGATGGTAAGGTACCAATTGGTAAAGTTGATCAACTTTTAATGACAGATAAGAATATAATTATTTGTGATAAAAGGTCGTATTCAGTAAATATTTATAATAAGGATGGAGAATTGTTGAATAGGATAAATAGAAAAGGTAATGGAGCTGGTGAATATTCTGGTATTGATGGTATAGCAATAAGTTATGAGAAAAATCTAATTTTAGTATTAAACTCTAACTTACGCAAGATATTAATGTATTCAATTAAAGATGGATCTTTTGTTAAAGAGATCCATACGGTAATATTTCCATCAGATATTGCATGTGATGATAGTTATATTTATTTATATAATTATTCTGGTAAAGGATATTCTTCATTACAAGAACAATTGAAATATTACATATTTGTTTTAAATTATTCAGGTAATGTAAATGCAAGATATATAGGTAATGATGATCAAATGGGGAAATTACAATTAAGAAACAGATCATTTTTTTCAACTGGGAATACCATTTTTTATAATAATAAATATGATACGAATATCTATTCTGTTTATCAGGGAAATGTGGTGAATTGCTTTAATGTTGTATTTAAAGGGAATGAAAAATTCAGTTCATTTTTAAAAACTAACATTGAAAATGAAATATTTGAAATTTTGCCTAAATCTGGATTTGCATATGATATACAAGATTTATGTATAGGAAAGGAGTATATGGTTTTTAATTATATTAAAAATAATCAAAAGATAAGTACAATTGTGAAATCTGAATCTAATAAAGTAATCTTTAATTCTCCTTCAATAAACTGTTTGTCAAATGAGCTTTTTGATTTGAAAATTCCTTATTTTGTTTTCCCCACCTATTGTTATAAAGATGAATTTATTGGTATTATAGAACCGTGGATACTCAAAGATACCTACGATAAAAACAAATCTCTTATAAGTCAAGATTCAATCTTTAATAATACGATACAAAGACTTAAAAAGGTAGATGTATTAGATAATCCTATTTTGGCATTTTATAAATTTAAATAAAATGAAAATAAAGCATATACTATACTATATATTGATATTGGTTGTTGTGTTAAATGTTTTATTATGTATATTTATTAATGAAGAAAGGAAAATTGCAAAACAAACATTACAGAACTATCGTCTTCGTATTGAGAATATCAAGAATCAATTATCTTTTATTTATAATTTTGATGGATCTAGGCTTTCAATTAAAGGTTTAGATAAGGCTGATTATATGTGTTTATTTGTACCTAATGTAGGTTGTAATACTTGTAAAAATGAGAGTATTGATCAACTATATCGAATATGTAATAATCTTGAAATAGAAAATTCTATCCTTTTTGCATGCTCAAATAGACAAGAATATATAAATAGACTAGTAAGATTGCATAATTGGAAAGGAAAAGTAATTCCGGTTTCTAAAGAAATTTCTAAAATTTTTGAATGTAAATATCCTGTGTTCTTCGTTTTAAATCCTGAGAATTCATCAATAAATAATATTATGATATGTACAGGTATTGAGGAAATTAGTGATTTGTATTTCGAAATGTTGAAGTCGGTTTTTAAAGAGAATTCAAAGGGATAAAAAATCTTAAAAACTGAAATTTATACTTTAAGAATTCATTAATTATAGGATCAAACTATTTTATACAACATTAAAATTACTACTATTTATTAGTTGTTAATTATTTTGTTAGGTGTAATTGTAAGTAATGAAAAGTAGTATAAATTCTAAGCAATCATTTAATAATTTTTAAAATATTTCTATGGTTAACTTTGTCGATTATAATTGTAAATATTCTTTGCAGACATATAAACAATAAACTGATACCACAACTCATATAATTATAATAAAATGCGAATATCAATTAATACCATATTTCAAGTTGTTTAATATTGGTTTCATTTTCCTTTGCAATAAATTTCATCATCTAAATACGGAATAGTTTTGCCTATTCAACCTTAAATCGGTAAAATATAAAAAATACTTTAAAAATACATATGATAAGTCCGGAAGATGTCCCGGTAATGTGACATCAATTATATTAAATCTAATATTTATCATTTATGAAAAAAAAGTTTTTTAAAGCTCTGTCAGCTTGTACTATTGTAATAGTGCTTGCGCTAAATGTAACAGTTGTCCTAGATGACAATGCAACATCGTATCTTAAGTTTGATATGATTGGACAATTATTGGCAGGAGGTTATAGTGGGAGTAGTAGTTATAGTGCCCCCAGTACTTATGCTCAAATTGTTTGTATTTATACCGAAGATGATGTAGATGAAAATGGTCATGTAAATACAGCATCACATTATCCAATCTGTTCAGGTACAGGTTCTTTATATTGTGTACATATTTGTAACGATTAAAATCTCATTTTTTATGCTGATAGTGATGTGTAAATATTACTATCAGTTTTTAATAATTAAACCTGTTTTATGTCTGCAATAAATTTATTTGTTAGTATAATTTGCCTGATTTTAGTCATTTCATGCACTTCTCCACCTAGAGAAAATGATTTAGGAAATGTAGAGAAAATTATTTCCTGTGTAAAGAAAAACTGGAATTTAACAGATTTCTTTAAGTTATCGGAAATAGTACCTCTGGAAACTAATAGTGAATGTTTTATTACTAAAATAGAAAGAGCTATAGTAAAAAATGATCGTATTTATATACTAGATAAAGAGGCAAACGCGGTGTTTCTTTTTTCAAGAGAGGGGAAATTTCTTAATAAAATCTGTAAAGTAGGAAAAGGTCCGGCAGAATATCAGGGTCTTGTTTCTATTGATGTTACTGATAATGCAATATATCTTCTTGTGTGGCAATCTCGACAAAAACTAATGAGATTTGATTTGGACCTGAATTTTGTAAATGAAGAAGTATTACCAATTACTTGCGGTGCTATTAAGATGGTTAAAAATGGATTGGTTTGTTACGCAAATAATAGTTGTAATAAATTACTAAATAATAATGGGTACAACCACAATTTTGCTTTTTTAAATAACCAGAGAAAAGTAGAATGGGAATCTTTACCATTTCTAAAATCGCATTGTGGTTATTCTAACTTATATGGTATAACAGGAGGATATAATTTTACAGAGTCCTCTTTAGGACAAGTTTATTTCACTAAGCCATTTTCTGATTATATTTTTAAAGTCAATGATCAAGAATTATCTCGTTCAATAAAGCTTAAAATAGATCATGAAGGTCTGGAGAATGCAGAGCATTCCATGGATAAAGACGATTTGTATAAATATTATCAGCAAGACGGCTTAATAAAATCCATATATAATGTATTTGTTGGGAAGAACTTTATGTATTTCAATACATTTATAGGAGATAATAGCTATAAAGGTCTAATACAAAATAATGAGGCATATATATGTCTAAATCAAGGTCTTGATGCAGCTATAGGATTGCATACCGTATATGTAGTTGGTCAGGTGGATAAATCAGAATGCATTATCAGTACAATTTCTGCATTGCATGTTTCAAAATTATGTAATAAGCCAGGTAATATTGTCCCGGAAGAAGTACAGGAAATTGGACGTAATCTTAATCCTAATGATAATCCAATACTATTATTTTTTGAGTATAAAAAGTTAAGGGACATATAATAAATGAAAGGTCAAACTAAATGAAAAGATGAGGTTATTAATTAATATTATTGTAGCTCTAGTTATAGTTTCAGGGGTAGTTTTTTTAATAAAACAAAGTTACAATACCAGTTCATACTCAAGTAGTAAGGTTATTGAGTTAGAAAAGCATCTAACTGATTCTATTGATCTAGACAAATTAAAAGTCGGGGTGAACCAAATGTTAGTAACCTGTCAATACGATACGATCTCTCTAAATCAATTAAGAAACAAGGGAATAAAATATGTTTTAATGGTTTCAAGGGCTAGTTGTTTTTCGTGTATAAAAGATCAGATTTCTATGTTGGAAATGTGTGTTGATAATAATGAAATTGCAGTTGCGATTTCAAATATGTCCATTCGTTCAGTAATTCAATACAAACAAACTCACAATTCAAAATTATACATGTTTGCTGCTGAATATCAGGTTGAAATTGAAAATGAAATAGCAAAAGGTGGGATTATTACGGAGTTAAATGATAACGGAGAAATTATAGTTGCAAAGAGAATGCGAAAAGATTTTTATGATTCCAATAAAAATATGTTTTGCAAGTCTTTTTTTGAGAATTAAATTAAAACACTACTAAATATAAATTCAGAATGAGAAACATTACCTTATTTCTTACAATAATCTTACTTACTTCTTGTAGCTCCAAAATTGAAAAAAGTAATATATTATCGGGTCGCAATTCTATAGATTTCAATCAAAACTGGAAGTTTTATAAAGGAGACGTTAATGATGGTGACGAGGTTAAGTTTAATGATTCCTTGTGGCAGCAAGTAGATCTACCTCATGACTGGTCAATAAAAGAAACTTTTAGTCCTAAGTGGGCAAGTGGCACCGGTTTTTTACCTGGAGGTATTGGATGGTATCGAAAAACATTCTTTGTGTCTACAGAGGAACAAGGGAGGAAAGTGTTTATTCGTTTTGGAGGTATTTATAATAATAGTACGGTGTGGATAAACGGGCATGAGTTGGGATTTCGTCCAAATGGTTATGTCTCTTTTCAATACGAATTATCTGAATATCTTAATTATGGACAGGAAAATATAATTGCAGTAAAAGTAGATCATTCAAAATTTGCTGATTCCCGATGGTATAATGGATCTGGTATTTATCGAAATGTTGAGTTAGTTTCAACTTATCCATTGAGTGTTAAAAATTGGGGTGTTTACGCTACAACACCCATAGTAACAAAGTCATTGGCTGAGCTTGCAGTGGAAGTGCAAATTGAAAATGACTTCTCAAAAGATGAGAAATTCATATTAGAAAACTGTCTCGTTTTTGGAAAAGATACTGTTGCAGTTGTAACAGACAACTTAGAATTGGATTCTTCCGATGATGAACTATACTCTCAAACACTGCAAGTTAAAAATCCTCATTTGTGGAGCACTGATTCACCAACACTCTATCAACTGATAACTTCTATTAAACAAGATGGACAAATAGTAGATCAAACGACTCAGAATATCGGCATACGAGATATTAAGTTTGTTCCCAATAAAGGAATGTATATTAATGGTGATCATATTAAGATAAAAGGGATTTGTATGCACGAAGATGCCGGATGTTTGGGTGTGGCTGTTCCAACAGATGTATACAGAATCCGATTACAACAGCTCAAGGAATTAGGGTGTAATGCCATAAGGTTAGTTCATAATCCATTTTCAAAGGAGTTTCTTGATTTATGTGATGAATTAGGTTTTTTTGTGGTAGAAGAGGCTTTTGACGAATGGGAATTGCCAAAAAGAAAGTGGGTGTCGGGCTGGAATAAAGGTTATCCGGCATACGAAGGATATTCTCATGATTTCAAAAAATGGCATGAACAGGACTTAACAGATATGATTTTGCGCGATCGAAATCATCCTTCAATAATGATGTGGAGCATTGGTAATGAAATTGATTATCCAACTGATCCATATTCGCATCCTTGTTTGAATAATGAGGATAATCCAATAGCATGGGCCAGATATAACCCCAAATTACCAGATGGATCAAGGATGGGGAAATTAGCCTGGAAATTAGCAACTATTGTTAAAAAAAATGATACTACACGACCGGTAACTGCCGGTTTAGCTTTAAGTGTAATGGCCTCAGCTACAGGGTATGCAAATGTGTTAGATGTGGTGGGGTATAATTATCAACAGGCTGTATATGAAGCAGATCATCATAAATTTCCGGAGAGAATAATGTATGCCAGTGAATCTAAAAAAACATATGAGGCATGGAAATTTGTTGAGGATCATGACTATTTTTTAGGACAGTTTGTGTGGAAGGGGTTTGACTTTATTGGTGAAGCTCATGAATTCCCATATCATAATATCCCAACAGGATTAATTGATTTAATTGGAGATAAGCGAAGTGAGTATTATTATAGACAGAGTATGTGGACTGAAAAGCCCTTGGTACATATTGGAACAGCTTTAGTGTCAGATCTTCTTACTCATAAAGATAAGGCGTTAAATATCTATGGCCCCAAATGGGAATACAATGAAGGGGATAATGTTTCAGTAGCTGTATTTTCAAATTGTAATGAAGTTGAATTGTTTGTAAATGGAAAATCGTTGGAAAAACGAATTTTAACTCCTGATAATCAGAATATGCAAATCTGGGAAATACCTTTTCAGAAAGGAGTAATTAAAGCGATAGGAAAGAGGAAAGGTGAAAAAGATGTTGTTTATGAACTTCGTACGCCTTCTGATGCTATTAAAATAGTTGCAGAAGCAGATAAGTCTGAAATAAAGGTAAATTCTAAGGATATTGTTCAGGTATATATTACAATTATGGATGAAAATAACAGGGTAGTTACTACTAAAGATAGACCCATTACTTGTGTAATAAATGGACCGCTGGAATTGCTGGCTTTGGGAGATGCTAACCCAAAAAGTATAGAAACTTTTGCAGATCACAGGCAAAAATCTTTCCAAGGACGATTAGTGGCCTATTTTAAAAACAAAGGAGAAATAGGTACAGCAAGTATTAATTTTACCGGAAGTAACTTGGAGTCGGATAGTATTACAATTGAAATTTTAAAATAGAGGACGATCTTTATTAAGTTGTCAAAATCAATTATTTGATATGAAAGCAGTTGATATAAAAGGAATAATAAATAGGCTGACTCAATCTGGATTGTTTTGGGTTTTATTGTTGTCATTTACCTATCGAAATATCTATCACCATTTTATGGCTGGAATTAATTACAATTTCGATACTACATCTTATACATATGCAGCAGAGAATATATTATTTGGTAAGATTGATGTTTTTAGAACCCCCGGCTATCCGATTTTAATGAAGTTGGTGCAAATTATTAACGAAACACAGTATTTCGAGAATGTTATCTGGACGCAACATATATTGTCCTTTTTAAGTATTATTCCTTTTTATGTGGTCTGTCACAAGTGGTTTAAAAATATATTTATAGCATCCATTGCAACACTTTCATACAGTGTAATACCTTCTATTTTACATTTTAATTATTCAATTTTTCCAGAATCTGTTCTGATCTCGTTTTTAGTGTTGTTTATTTTTCTAATGGCACGTTTCATTGAAAATCCATCAACTAAAAATATAATAGCCATAAGTTTAGGGTTATTTGTATTACTCATGATAAAGCCCGTCAGTATAATTTTTTATCCTATTACAATAATGGTTGGGTGTTGGATGCTTATCCGAAATAAGCAATATAGAATACTACGCACTTTTTGTATAGGTATAGCCATCAGTGTGTTATTTGTAGTTGGGTATGCTGGTTTAAATCTGCATCAGAATAATTAT
>JBNKGY010000083.1:0-15906 GCA_050290065.1 Marinilabiliaceae bacterium | reverse complement strand
ATCCAAGGATGTTCTAAAAGGTGCAGTTTGGCACAGTAAAGAGCAGTTGGCTAATCAAATAATACAGTATGTTGACACTTACAATAAAGAACGGGCTAAGCCTTTTGTGTGGACATATGATGGCAAAAGAAGTAATAGTTCGGGTAATACCAAATCTTCACACTAGCTCGCTAGCCCTGCAAAATTTGCCTTGTATATCAGCTTTTTATGTCAATCTGAATTCTATAATTTTAATCAAACTCAGGTTATTAACATGTGAAATAAAACACTGTAGATAAAAATGAAAATACCGATAATTGACTTTACAATAGAAAACCTTAATACCTTAAAGAGTCAAAATGAATGGAATGATCATTTTAACTTAATTCTTTGGCCCAGATTACTATTCTGGCTTGGACTAAAAGAACACTTTAGTGACTATAAGGCATTGGATTGGAAAATTCATTACACTCCTGAAAACATGCACAATAACTTTATCTCAATGCACATCATGGACGATAATGACAGGTTTAACTTTTACTTTCAGGTACCGCTGGTTCAAAAATTATCATTTAACCTATATCTGGGAGATAATACATATAATTTTTTCGAGGCCCATCCGATGCTTATTTCAAAAGGTGTTATTAAAAAGGATGAATATAAAATAGGAGCTACCTCATCTATACTTCCTCATTTGGTTTTATCAAATGCAAACCACCGCTATAGTCAGGACTGCCTTCGTAAGATCAATGAAGTTGAATATATTGACCTCACTAAAAACGATCCTCTAATTAATCTTTTGATTCAGAATTTTAAAAAATTCATACCTCCGCTGGATAAAATAATAAAAGGAGAATGGATTTTATAATCTGAGTTCGATTAAAATTTTAGAAATATAAAAAAACCTGGCTATTGTATAACCAGGTTTCAGTTAGATATTATAATCGTTACATCCCTAATCAATTGGGAGCTGTCTTTTAAATGTTTCTTCTAATGAAATAATAGTTTCTGTTGATGAAATACCGTCAATTGATTGTAACTTATCATGCAACATACGTTTTAAATCTTCATTATTCCGTGCATAAATCTTTATGAAAATTGCATATTGACCAGTAGTATAATGACACTCTACTATTTGAGGAATTTGTTTTAACAATCCAACTACCTCATCAAACAAACTTGCCTTTTTTAGGAAGATACCCATAAATGCACAAGTATGATAACCGATTTTTGCCGGGTTAATCACAAATTCTGAACCTTTAATTACTTCAAGGTTCATTAAACGCTGTATGCGTTGATGAATTGCTGCTCCAGATACTTTGCATTCTCTGGCTACCTCAAGAAACGGTATTCGGGCATTCTGAGTGATAAGCGATAATATTTTTTTATCCAGACTATCAATCTGTTGGTTATTTTCCATTAGAACTTTACTTAGGTTATAGTTTGTAATTAATATGATCTAATAACTAATAATTTGGTACAAAAATAGAAACATTAGTCGTAATATTCAACTACATTTGTCATATTTACAAAAACCAACCCCAACTAGCTTCAATTCGAAATACCACATAACCCAAATTAAAGAAGCTACCAAAAACAACTATAACTCTAATCATATCAAACACTTAAAAACATATCAACATCATTCAACAGTTCTTTATTCATTTAAAACAGAAGCATTTGACATGTTTTCGGTTGGAAATTGAAACACCTTTAATCCAAATTCTGGTAACACCGCAAGTATATGATCAAATATATCGGCCTGAATGGCTTCATAATTTGCCCAGGCCTGATCATTACTAAATACATAAATCTCTAATGGAATACCCTTTTCTGTTGGCTGCAAATGACGAATTAGAAAAGTCATTTCATTATGAATCTTAGGATGATGCTGTAAATAGCATTCCATATATTTCCTGAAGATTCCAATATTTGTCATACGCCTGCCATTCACCAAAGATGTTTCATCAATATCATATTGCTTATTATAAGCCTCTAATTCGGTTTGTTTTTTTTCAATATAATCCTGCAAGAACTTAATTTTCTTAAATTTCTCAATCATTTGTGGTGTGCAAAAACGAACCGATTTCATATCAATATTTATAGATCGTTTTATTCTTCGTCCTCCGGATTCTTCCATTCCTTTCCAGTTTTTAAAGCTTTCGCTTACCAAAGCATAGGTAGGAATCGTTGAAATCGTCTTGTCCCAATTTTGTACTTTAACTGTATTTAAGGTAATCTCCTGCACTTCACCATCTGCATGATGTGATGGCATTTCGAGCCAGTCTCCCGGTTTTACCATATTATTTGCCGAAAGTTGAATACTGGCAACAAAACCTAATATAGTATCCTTAAAAACCAATATCAACACTGCTGCAACAGCTCCCAACCCGGTAAATACGGCCGTTAACTTAACTTCAAAAACAACAGATACAATAACCAGCACTCCGATAATTACAAAAATCAACTGCAAACCCTGTAAATATCCCTTAATAGGCCTGTCTCTACTAAAGCTAAAAGTATTGTAGACATCCAATAAAGAATTAATAAAGGAATCAACAACCATCAGTACTACAATAATAAAGTATACTAAAACCATATTATGCAGCACCTTATTGATATTTTCAAAGTCTGAAAAAATAAAATCAAGTGATAAATAAATGACTAATGCAGGAACAATATATGCGGCTCTCTTTATCAAATTCCGTTTTACAAAAAAATCATCATACCTCGATTTACTTTTCTCCATAAATCGCTCCACATATTTAACCAGATAATGCTTCACTATGTATTGGGCAAATTTTGCCAGGATAATAGCCACTAATGAAAAAAGCACCACTTTAACATAGATTGATGCCTGTTTATCCAGTCCCATATTAATTAATAAATTCTCAAATGAAGAAGCTAAATCATCAGCAGTAACATTGGAAATCTTTGGTTCTTGAATCATATTGTTATTTGAAAGGAATAAAACACTTATATATATCATATTAAAATCTGATACATTTCTGGTTTGATTAACTATTTTTACAAAAATATAAGTAAATACATAATAATCATGAAGTACTTCCCCCTAATTATTGTTTTTTTTATCGCCAACACCTTTGTTGCTACAGCTCAATCCTCATCTTATTTTACCAACGAATCATTACGAATAGATTTTACATTAAGTGGGAATTCATCTGAAACCTACGCCTCTGTATATGAACTAATAAAGGAGCCATACTGGGGAGGATCTCCAGTTACTAAAGACAATTTCAATTATGGAGAATTCAGGATTATTGTAAAAGATTCAATTCAAGAAGAAACTTTATATACAAGAGGGTTTTCTACTCTTTTTGAAGAATGGCAAACTACCGAAGAAGCTCATTTTCTAAAAAAAAGCTTTGAACAAACTGTACTATGCCCCTATCCCAAACATGAAATCTGGGTTTCCATCGAAAAAAGAGATAAAACCCAACTATTTTCAGAAATTCTGAGTTTTGAAGTGAATCCGAATAATTTCAGTATTTCAAAGAAGCCGGAGTCGAATACCACAACCCATAAATTAATTGACAATGGATCTGCTGAGGAATGCGTTGATTTGGTTTTTATTGGCGATGGATATACCCAAGAGGAATTAGAAAAGTTTCATCATGATATCGAAAAATTGACGGACTACCTTTTTAGTAGAAAACCTTTTAGCAAGTATAAAAAGAAGTTTAACGTGTGGGCCATTGATGCCATCTCAGAACAATCCGGAGTAACGGATCCCAGAAAGGGGATCTGGAGAAATACAGCTCTAAACTCCAGCTTTAACACCCTAAATTCGGATCGTTATTTAGAAAGCACAAGCACCTTTTTAATACATGATTACGCCGCGATGGTTCCTTATGATCAGATATACGTAATTGCTAATACAAAAAAATATGGAGGGGGTGGTATTTACAATCATTTTTCATTGACTTCTGTTGACAATGAAAAATCGTTACAGGTATTTGTTCATGAATTCGGACATGCCTTTGCCGGTTTAGGAGATGAATATTATACTTCAGAAACAAGTTATAATGATTATTTTAATCTGGATGTTGAACCCTGGCAAGCCAACTTAACCACCATGGTTAATTTTGAAAGCAAATGGAAAAATCTGGTTAAAGAATCAACTCCTATTCCAACTCCGGCAACAGAAGATTATTTTGATCAGGTAGGTGCTTTTGAAGGGGGTGGCTATGTGGCAAAGGGAGTATACAGGCCAGCATATGACTGCAGGATGAAGACAGTAGGAGAGACAGGTTTCTGTCCGGTTTGTCAGGATGCCATATCAAAAATGATATTATTTTTAATCGGCAAATAAATTGTAAACTACAAAACAATCTAAATCAATCATTAAAAATCACAAACCATGCAACATTTAGCAAGCGAAAACAGATATGAGGAGATGCTTTACAGAAGATGCGGCAGAAGCGGCATTAAGCTACCTGCCATATCCTTAGGCTTATGGCACAACTTCGGATCTGTAGATATCTATGAAAATGGCAAAGCCATCATTTTTAAAGCCTTTGATAAAGGGATTACTCATTTTGACCTTGCTAATAATTACGGTCCAGAACCCGGTAGCGCTGAAGAAAACTTTGGAAGCATCTTCAATAAGCACTTATTAGCCTATCGCGATGAAATGATTATTTCAACAAAAGCAGGGTACTATATGTGGCCTGGCCCCTATGGAGAATGGGGATCCAGAAAAAATCTACTCTCTAGTCTGGACCAAAGTTTAAAAAGATTGAATCTTGAGTATGTAGATATTTTCTATTCACATCGTTTTGATCCGGAAACACCTCTTGAAGAAACAATGATGGCTCTTGATCATGTTGTAAAGCAGGGTAAAGCTCTTTATGCTGGTATTTCAAACTACCCGGCAGATAAAACCCGTGAAGCAGAATCTATCTTACGCGAATTAGGCACTCCATGCTTAATACATCAAGCGAGATATAGCATGTTCGACAGATGGGTTGAACCAGAATTATTAGATGTTTTAGATAAAAGAGGCGTGGGTATGATTGCTTTTTCTCCTTTGGCTCAGGGCCTGTTAACAAATAAGTATATCCATGGAATCCCAGAAGGTTCAAGAATGAGTCGTGGTCATTTTCTTAAAAAAGACCATTTAACTTCGGAAAAACTTCAAGCTATTAAGGACTTAGATGCAATTGCTGAAAGCAGAGGGCAATCCTTGGCTCAAATGTCCATTGCATGGTTACTTAAAGATTCAAGAGTTACTTCTGTTTTAATTGGAGCCAGCTCGGTTATACAACTGAACGATAACTTAACATCACTAAAAAATATAGACTTCAATAATGAAGAGCTTGAGCAAATAGAGCGAATTCTAAAAATAATCAAATAAATAATTCATGGAATGCAACTTATACTGCACTCCATGTTTCATTTTAATTCAGTAAATATTTTTCCCTTACAATTCTGCTTCTCTCAACCATATCTAGGGATTGCATAAGTTTATTCCTCAAATCTTCAGGAAACTGTGGATTATCTTTAAGAAAATAATCAATAACACTCAAAGCTTCCGTAGATCCATATCCACTTAAAAGTGTATCTATCCATCGTGTCGGAAAAAACAAAGAACCAGTTTCTTTAATGGGCTGAATTAACCTTAAGGCGGCATCCATATATTTCATTCTTGATTCCTGATAGTAGGGATGATGCACATACTTTAATGTCGTTAAAATCCAATTCTCTTTATGTCTGTTGTTCACATCTTCTAATCCTTCAATAAAAGACTCAAATCCGGTATTATCCTGTGAAAAAACCGGACTTACAAATAACATCATATTTTTCACCTCTTCATCCGACATTGATTCTGCTATATCCGAAATAAAAGCATCATCTAAATCATTATCCTTCATCGCTAAAAGAAAAGCAAAGCTACTTAAATCACGATCTGACAACTTAACTCTCCCCCATTGTTTACCACGAATAACCAATTGTTTTAACTTCCGGAGTCCTTTAGGTGTTAAAACTATATCAGCCCATGTATTTAACAACATTTTATTGATACCCGGTGAGTTCGATTCTTTTATTTTATCTTGCAACAGATTTTCTGTGCTTTCTATATGAGTCAATCTAAAATCAGATGATATAAATCGCCAGATTATCGTTTTTAATTGCTGACAAGCCAGTGTCAATATCTGCTCATTACTTTCAGACTTAATTAGTGTCTGAAGCATTTTCAAATATTTATCAGGTGATATATTCCCTTGCAAAAAGTTTTCATACAAATGAATCAGAGTAGCTCCTTTCTGCAATTCATCATCCCAATAAAAAATATTATTCAAAACATACTCAACAGAAACCGGATCAAAAAGAAACAATCCATAACCCAATGCATCTACAGAAGGTAAAATAAAATCAGGTTTACTCTCTCCAATTTCCTCCCTAGCACTAAGTAATTCAGCCGTTTCTCTTACTTCGGAAGTATCTTTAACTAATAAATAATTGATTCTTTGTGCCCATATTTTACTACTATCTCCATGCTCGGGTTTTTGTTTTATCATTAAGGCATCATCTTCAAATACAAACTCCACAATGGGTCGGCCTGGTGTATACACCCAATTTTTACTCCACAACTCAATATTATATTCAGACAGTGAATTGAGGATGCTGATTAAATCATCCCAGCTTGCATTGCCATAACTATATTGTTTTAAATATTTACTTAGCCCATTCTGCAATGTTTTCTCTCCCAGCAAATGCTCAAGTTGATTCATTACAATGGGAGCCTTATGGTAGATAATATCCCCATACATTGATCCGGCATCCTTCAAATTCTCCAGTTTTTGCTGAATTGGATTAGCTGCCTCTGTTCTATCTACCGAAAAGGATGATGGAAAATGATTCATCAGAAATGTAAGATCGTGATTTAATTCAGGAAATTGTTCCTTCACTATTTTATCTGCTATGAAGTTGGCAAATACTTCCTTTTGCCAAACACCACTAAACCATTTCATGGTGACTAAATCACCAAACCACATATGCGCAGTTTCATGAGCAATTAATTGCGATCGATGTAATATTTCTTTTTGTGTAGGATTTTCACTTAAAAAAAGTTGCTCCGCCCGATAATAAATGGCACCCGGATGCTCCATACCAGAAAATTGAAAAGAAGGAATACAAACCAAATCGTACTTCTGAAATGGAAAATCCACTTGTGTATAATCTTTTAGCCAGTCTATCGAATGAAAAACCATATCAAAGATTGACGATTCATTCATTTTGAGCTTATCAATATCACTTTCCAAATGAAATAGCGAAACTTCAAAATCATCCTTAGTCTTCACAATTTTATTAAACCTTCCGGCTGCAAAAGCCCATAAATAGGTACTAATGGGTTTCGATGCCGAATAACTAACATGCTGATACTTATCTCCAACATCTTCAGTAATAAAAGCTTTACCATTGGTAATTGCCGTCCATGATTTTGGCATTTTAATGCCATAGGATACACTGGCTTTAATATCTGGTTGATCAAAACAAGGAATAGCAGTTCTGGCACGGTCTGGCACAAATAACGAATACAAATAATCCGGATTTCTGTTTAACGCCCCCTCACCCATTTCAAAATCAATTTCAATACTATTTTTTCCTGTCTGCAAGTAGGAAAAGGGAATGATCAGATGTTCATTCTCAATACTAAAAAACACCTTTTGATCGTTAGCTTTAACCATATGAACCTGATTGGGTTGACCCGAAAAATCAAATACCAATGGTGTTTCTTTTTCTTTATTTAAAATGATCAGGGATTTTGCATGTACAGGTTGATTTAAAGAATCAGGAATCTCCATTTCCAATTGATATTCCACTTTTGAAATATCATTATACCTATCCTGTGCTAAATGAAGTGAAACTCCGGAATCAAACACTTGTTTTGCTGAATCTTTGCATCCGAGTAAGAACATAAACTGGATAGATAATATAATCAATAGGCTTTTCATTCATCTTAATTTTTCGAGTTATTGTGCTAGTTGAATTTATTGATTCTCACGACATTATTTATTCTAATAAGAGAATGGCAATCCTATGTATTTCCGCCGGATTATCCTTAACCACAGATAACTCCATTCCGTTATTTCGTACCGTTTGATAAACATCAACCGCAAAGGCTTCCGGACTGGGTCGTGATCTTCGCTTATCCTTACAATCATATCTATTACCTGTACATTCGCTACACAAAGAACAACAAGTTTGATTTAACAAAAAGACTTTCTGCTTTCCCCTTAAAAATATTTTCCGCTCTAATGCTAATAATTCATTGGTTATTTCACGTGACCAATCTGAGGGGTAATTATTCTTATCCGCTTCTTTGATGATACGTATAAGAACGGCCTTTTTATACTCCTTAAAAAACTCACGGCAATCTGCAACAGATGGTGTATTTGGCGGACAAGTTCCTAATCCATAATCACTGCATCCAAATTCGCATTTTACCCTAACCCATTGTGAAACCACAATCTCTTTAGGATCAATCCATGTATATTCTGAAAAAACAGATTGTTTTAGTAGAGTATCTATTTCGCTAATCATTTTACGGAGATTTTTTATTTTCTCCATAAATATAGGATATTAACCTGAATTCGACTCAAGCAAAAATCGCAAAAGGAAAATGCACGATTTTGAATAATTAGTATAACTCTTGGGGAATGACAACTATATCACAGAGTAATGAGTTCTTACAACATTATTGGTAAACGATTGAATTGATATTAAATCCAACTCAAATTCATGAACCTTACCTTCGAACAATTTAATGCCATTTCCGATGATAACCGGCATGGTAAATAAAATTACCTCATCGATTAAACCTGCATTTAAAAAAAGTGTATTAACATGTCCTCCACCTATTAACCATATATCATTGCCGGTTTGATGCTTTATTTGTTCAAAAAATTCAATATAATTACCCGATACAAACTCCACAAATTGATTATTCAGAAGGCTTTGATTGCCGGTGATGACATAGTTCTTTTTTTCAGAATAAGGAAAACCAATCCCCCAGTTAATAATTTGCTTGTACGTGGTATTCCCTTGAATAGTTGTATCAACAGAGCTGTAGAAATCCGCATATCCATAATCCGTTTTATCCGGATTTGGGATGGACTCCAGCCAATTCACACCTCCGTTTGAATCTGCTATTTTGCCATCGAGACTTTGGGCAATATACAATACAATTTTTCGCATTATAACAGAGTTAAATAAAACTGTCTAATTACTCTTCGCTAACTTCTGAAAGTATTTACATGACTCTTGTAGTCCACATTTTGTACACTTTGGTTTACGAGCCACGCACACATAACGTCCATGTAAGATAAGCCAATGATGGGCAATTGGAAGAAGATCTTCCGGAAAATATTTAACCAATTGCTTTTCCGTTTCTAAAGGTGTTTTTGAATTCGTTGTCAATCCAATTCTCTCAGAAACCCTAAAAACATGGGTATCCACAGCCATTGCAGGCTTATCAAATACCACACTGGCAATAACATTTGCCGTTTTTCGGCCTACACCAGGCAGTTTCTGTAGCTCTTTAATATCATCCGGCACCACATTATTAAAGTCATTAACAAGCATTTTAGCCATGCCAACAAGGTGCTTACTTTTATTATTTGGATAGGTACACGACCGGATATAATCAAACACTTCTTCCGGAGTAGTATCGGCTAATGATTTTGCTGTTGGATAACGTTGAAACAAATCCTGTGTAATCATATTTACCCTTTTATCTGTGCATTGAGCAGATAAAATGACAGCGACCAATAGTTCATAAGGATTAGTATAGTCCAATTCTGTTTCTGCAATTGGCATATTTACCTTAAACCAGTCAATAATATTTTCGAAACGTTCTTTTTTAGTCATTCAGATTCACCTTATAAAAACAATAATAAACTCACAGCCATAACAACCATCCCAGTAAATAAACCATAAATTGACAGATGATGTTCACCATATTCCTGGGCTGCAGGTAATAATTCATCAATACTGATAAATACCATAATACCTGCAACACCTGCGAAAATAATTCCAAACAGGGCAGGTGATAAAAATGGCATTAAGATTAAATAACCCACTATTGCACCAATAGGTTCAGCCAGTCCTGATAAAAAACTCAAGCAAAAGGCTTTTCTTTTACTCCCCGTAGCAAAATAAATAGGTACAGAAACTGCAATCCCTTCCGGAATATTATGGATAGCAATGGCCACTGCAATGGCGATACCTTGATTTGGATCTACAAGTGCAATTACTTTACCTTTATCAGTCAATTCAAACTACTTATACGGTATAAAAGTAATAGACCTCTTAATGCCAATTTCTTAGCCATATCGGTAACTGCCGGGCTGAAAATACCAAGTCGATCGGCAAGTATCGAAGAAGTAACACGCTCACCCTCATCCATTTTTATGGAATAAATGTTATTCAAAAAGTTTTCTACCTATACCAAATTCATAGTTTTTAATTTCGCATGCACAAAAATATTGTTAAGGATGCTTCAATAAAAATTTAGGTAAAATTAATTAATATTCAATTTTTATTTAGAATTATTCCATACAATTTCACCAATTCAGATAAAACTCCGTTTAAATAAGCTTTTTTAGTAGAAGAAAAGGTTTAATTTTGTCATTGAAACAAAAGGCATTTAGAAAGAAGATATTACATCATGATCTATAAAAGGCTAATAACAATAGTTATATCCTGTTTTATAATAATTACGATTCAGGCGCAGGAAACTAAACCTACAAAATCATCGACCCCCAAAAAAGGAGAAGGACTATATGCTTTTTTACTCCGCAACCATCTTGATCCCAAAGAACATAAACAATCTTTTCTGGAATTGAATAAATCATTAATTGGAGAAAATAATGAATTGCTATTGGGCGTTGAATATAAGCTCCCTGAAACTGAAATATATTTAAATGAACCTTTATTTGGCAAAGAGAGAGAGCGATTTCTTTTGGAATCAAATGAATTAAAAGGCGCAGTGTTTCATTTAGTGAGCGGACATGGTGGTCCTGATCCAGGAGCATTAGGTAATTACGGAGAAAAAACGCTTGCTGAAGACGAGTATGCCTATGACATCACTTTAAGATTAGCAAAAAAACTAACAGAAAACGGAGCCAAAGTAAATATGATTATCAGAGATGATAATGATGGCATAAGAGATGACTCCTATCTGGAAATGGATAAAGATGAAACATGCCTGGGAAAAACTATACCTTTAGAACAAAATGACAGATTAAAACAACGTACCAAGGCTGTAAACAATCTTTACATTAAAAATAAACCATCGTTTCAGAGATGTGTAATTATTCATGTGGATTCGAGAAGTAAAGGTAAAGAAATTGATGTTTTCTTTTACCATGCACCCAAAAGCAAATCAGGAGAAAAGACAGCCAATTCCATCCTTAGCGTATTCGATTCAAAGTACAATCAACATCAACCATCCAGAGGTTATTCCGGCATTGTTGAAACGCGCAACTTATACTTACTAAGAAAAACTTATCCAACAGCAGTTTTTGTTGAATTGGGAAATATCCGTAATTTTCGTGATCAACAGCGCTTTATTATTGAAAATAACAGACAGGCTTTGGCCAATTGGATGTACGAAGGGCTGTTAAGTGACTTTAAATCAAACTCAAAACAATAAATAATAAAAACCTACATCATCAGAGTTACTCTATTGATCAAACAAAAATACGATCAATAACCTTCCTGATAATCTGGGTACAACAATTTTACTTATATGAAACCAACACTATTAGTACTTGCTGCCGGCATGGGTAGCCGATATGGAGGATTAAAACAATTAGACACTTTAGGTCCAAATGGAGAATCTATTATTGATTACTCAGTATACGATGCTATTCAGGCAGGATTCAAGAAAGTTGTTTTTGTGATCCGTCAATCATTTGCTCAGCAATTTAAAGAAACATTTGATCCTAAACTTCAAGGTAAAATTGAAGTGGAATATGTATACCAGGAGTTGGATAATCTGCCATCTGGATTTAAAGTTCCGGAAGGAAGAGAAAAACCATGGGGCACCGGACATGCCATGTTAATGGCTAAAGATGCTATTAATGGACCTTTTGCCATTATAAATGCTGATGATTTTTACGGTCGCGAAGCATACCAAACGGTGGTGGAATTTGTTGCAAATAGTAAGGATGAAAATGAATATGCCATGGTAGGATATGCCTTAGACAATACATTATCAGAACATGGTACTGTATCCAGAGGTGTTTGTGAAACGGATGAAAATGATGCCTTGGTAAATATTGTTGAACGAACAAAAATTGGTTACTTAGAGGGGAAAGTAGTTTATTGGGAAGACGATAAAACTACCGAACTAACAGGAAAAGAACCAGTATCAATGAATTTCTGGGCTTTCAAAAATTCTTTTTTTGATGCCCTGGAAAATGGTTTTCTACGTTTTTTAAAAGAAAAAGGAACCGAGATGAAATCCGAGTTTTACTTTAATGCTTTGGTTGACCAGTTGATTAAACAAGGAAAAGCCAGTACTAAAGTTTTATCAAGTGATGCTAAATGGTTTGGTGTAACCTATCAGGAAGACAAGCCTATTGTTAAGCAAAGTTTGCAAACTCTAATTGACAAGGGAGTATACCCAGCTAATTTATGGGGATAATACTCCGGTTTTAAATATTAATTTGATTAAACAATTAACAACCACATGACAAAACCAGAAAAGGTATTTAAGTTTTGCCCCAAATGCGGCTCCGGTAAGTTTAAATTTGAAGGTAAAAGATCTTTTTTATGTTCTGATTGTGGTTTTAATTTATATATCAATTCATCTGCCGCCGTAGCAGGAATTATCGAGAATGAAAAAGGAGAATTACTTTTAACCGTACGTGCATTTAATCCTGCAAAAGGGATGCTTGATCTTCCTGGTGGATTTGTTGACCCAATGGAATCTGTGGAAATGGCTTTGAAAAGAGAAATTAAAGAAGAACTAAATTTAGATGTTCTGGAATTAAAGTACCTTACATCATTTCCTAACGAATATGTTTTTTCAGGATTTTCTGTTTTCACCTCTGATATGGCTTTTATCTGTAAAGTATCCGGATGGAATAATTTACACATAAAAGATGATATTTCAGACATCAGATTTGTAACCCGAGAATCGATTAACTGGGATAACATGAGTGCAGATTCAATAAAGAAGATTATAAAAACCTACTGGAATATACAATAATCATTCTTGTACATTTATTTGTTACAACACATCAATGATAAATTAGTCTCTACAAGTAAAAGTCCAATAATTAATGTATTAAAAAGAATTATCGAATATTTTTTCCAGGATTTGAAAATAACGACACAAAACTCACAAAACATGCATAAAACATCCTGCAATAAATATTGTTATTAAAATAAATATATTACAATCAATTTATAAAATAAGTGCGCAATTTTTAGCAATTTTGCAACAACGCATTACATTCACATAAATCATAAAATACAGATGAATCCGCAAGCACAAGAATTAAACGAGGTAATTTTATCCCAAAATCCTGTTGTATTTGATTTGTTATCCGAAAAAGGGAAAAACATATTCTTTCCTAAAAAAGGTATATTAGGACAAACAGCAGAAGCTAAAGGAACAAAGATTAATGCTACTATTGGTGCCGCAATTGAAGATGACGGCACACCAATGCGACTTGAATCTATAGCCTCTAAAATTGATCTGGACCCATCACTATCATTTCCATATGCTCCGAGCTTTGGCCGACCAGATTTAAGAGCCCAATGGAAAGAGATGATTTATGAAAAAAATAGTGGCCTTAAAGATAAGCCGATTAGTCTGCCTATTGTTACCAGTGCATTGACACATGGTATCAGCATGGCTGGGTATTTATTCATGGACGAAGGACAAGAAGTTATAGTTCCCGATTTATTTTGGGGCAACTATAATTTAGCATTAATCAATGCATATGGAGCCCAATTTAATAAGTTCAATCTTTTTAAAGATAACGCTTTTGATACCGAGGCTTTAAAAACTGCATTGCTTTCTGAAGGAGAAAAAAAGGTTGTGATCTTAAACTTCCCGAATAATCCTACCGGATATACTCCCACCACTAAAGAAATGCAAGACATTATTTCTGTTGTTAAGGAGGCTGCCGAAGCAGGCAAAAAAATAGTAGCTATTACTGATGATGCATACTTCGGGTTAGTTTTTGAAGAAGGTATTGAACAACAATCTATTTTCACATTCCTGGCTGATTTACATGAAAATGTATTGGCAGTTAAAATAGATGGAGCAACAAAAGAAGATTATGTTTGGGGCTTTAGAGTAGGTTTTATTTCATATGGAATTAAAGGAGGAAATGATGAAATTTATCATGCCCTTGAAATGAAAACTGCAGGTGCTGTTCGTGGAAATATTTCAAATTCGTCAAACCTAAGTCAGTCATTGCTCCTGCACGCATTTGAGTCCCCGGATTACAACAGTCAAAAGCACAGCAAGTTTATAATCATGAAAACTCGCTACGAAGCTATTAAAGAGGCTCTGGCAGAAGAAAAATACAAATCCTACTTCACTGCATTACCCTACAATTCTGGTTATTTTATGTGCATTAAACTTAAAGAGGGTTTGGATGGAGAAGCTATCAGAGATATTTTAATTAAGAAATACAGCATCGGAATTATCAACTTAAATAATATTCTGAGAGTTGCATTTTCGGCAATGGCAGCTTCTGATGCTAAAGAATTATTTGAAGGTATTTACAGTGCTTGTAAAGATTATGAGAACAATTAATCTTGGACTAAATGCAGTTATAATAAATTGCAATAACAAATAACCATATTCAATATAGATATGATAAAAACCGCATTGTTGAATGCGGTTTTTTTATGCATTTTTTTAGTATTTGCTTTTATTAAAAAATAATAACCACTAGCTTTAATACTTAAGCATTTTACATTATGGATATGGAAAATCTTTTTTTAGATGAACGAAAAGAAGTTGCCCGCTTCATGCGTAGGCTTTATAAAAAGGGATTAACAACTAGTCTTGGTGGCAACATTAGCAAAAGAGTTGGAACACATTTCCTGATTACTCCTTCAGGGATTGACAAAGGAACATTGAAAGCTAAAAATGTGGTTATTCTGGATGCTTCAGGACAAACCCTGACACATTGGCTAAAGCCCAGTTTAGAAACCAGCATGCACCTCCAGATTTACAAGGATCATCCCACAGTCAATGCCATTGTTCATTGCCATGCTGTATTTTCAACCGCTTTTTCAGCCATGGACATTCCTATAAACGCCCATTTAATTGCGGAATCAAGAATGATTATTAAAGAACCTGTTGTGGCTCCCTATGGTTTGATGGGAAGCAAAGAACTGGCACAAAACGTAAGCAATACTTTTGCCGAAAACAAAGTTTTGATTATGGAAAATCATGGCATTACGGCAGTGGGATCGGTAATGATAAATGCATTTGACAGGATAGAAGTACTTGAAAATGCGGCTAAGATGACTTACATAACACATTTAATGAATGAGGAACGCAGCTTATCTGATGATCAACTGGAACAGCTTGATAACCTTTAAGTACTAATGAAAAAAGATAAAATCGGGTAAGTTTCTCCTCTTTTATTCCCCATCCTATATCTGAAACACAAAATTGACATTCATACTTTTTCTGATTTAAAGTAACGAAAAATTTAACCTCCCCTTTCGCTGTAAATTTTATAGCATTTTCAATTAGATTACTCATAACCTGAGTTCGACATAAATTTTTGGATTTATCTCATATAATCAAGATTATATAGGTATTCGATAGAACGTTGTTTCAGACCGCTTATAAATAGTGATGTTCAATTGAAAATTATGAAAGAATAGCGGGCTATTTTGAATAATTTTCAGGAAGAAGAT
>JBNKGY010000082.1:0-16184 GCA_050290065.1 Marinilabiliaceae bacterium | reverse complement strand
CAACAAGCTCCTTAATAATATCTTTATCCCCTTCTGCAATACCTTCTAAATAAGAAAGGTCTACATATTTATATTTTTCCGACATAAAGGATAGGTTATTAATATTTATACTTTATTACTTACAAATCTAGTTTTTTTTATTAAAGATTCACAGTTTATGGCTACTTTTTGATCTCTATCTATAGTTTTAAACAAAGCTAATTTAGAATCAAATCAACATTTTTTTTAGCACAATCGAACTGATAATTTCTAATTATGTATTAAACACTTATCTCAACAAAAAGTTATTAAATTAAAACAATATTTATAGTTTAACCATTCAGATTATCTATTAATCATGAAAAGAGAATATAAATCATATTCACCAAGCCTCAATATTTTTACATTTGTATACTTACTTATAAACTAACTTAGTTCTCAATTTACAAAAATATATAATGAAAAAGACTGCTTTTTATTCTATACATAAGAATCTTGGAGCTAAAATTGTTCCTTTTGCCGGATATGAAATGCCAATTGAATACTCAGGGATCAATAATGAACATTTACAAGTCAGGCAATCTGTAGGTGTTTTTGATGTTTCTCACATGGGTGAGTTTTGGGTTAAAGGTCCTGATGCGTTAGAATTTATTCAGAAAATTACTTCTAATGATGCATCAAAACTCACGATTGGTAAAGCACAATATAGTTGTTTTCCTAATGGAACAGGCGGTATTGTAGATGATTTATTAGTTTATAAATTTGAAAATGAGAAATATCTTTTGGTTGTAAATGCAGCCAACATTGAAAAGGATTGGAATTGGTGTGTGAAGAATAACACAATGAATGCTGAATTAGAAAATGCATCAGACTCAATTTCTCAACTTGCCATTCAGGGACCTAAAGCCACTGAAGCATTACAGAAAATAACTCAAACTGATTTATCGGCTATTCCTTTTTATAGTTTTACTATTGGTGAAATAGGAGGAATTAAGGATGTAATCATTTCAAATACAGGATATACTGGTGCTGGTGGATTTGAACTATATATGAATAATAAGGATGCTGTTAAAATATGGGAAGCCGTTTTTGAAGCTGGATCTGAGTTTGGCATACAACCCATAGGACTTGGAGCCAGAGATACATTAAGATTAGAAATGGGATATTGTTTATATGGAAATGATATAGATGATACCACCTCTCCTATTCAGGCCAGCCTGGGTTGGATAACTAAATTTACAGATAGCAAAAAATTTATTGATAAAGAATTATTACAAAATCAAAAAGAGAATGGAGTTAGCGAAAGATTAAAAGGATTTATAATGATTGATCGCGGTATTCCAAGACATGGATATGAAATTGTTAATGAGTCTGATGAAACAATTGGAAGAGTTACGTCAGGAACGCATTCCCCTATCTTAAAGACAGGAATCGGAATGGGATATATTAAAACTGATTATAGTAAGATAGATTCGGATATATATATTAAAGTCAGAAATAGAAAATTGAAAGCTAAAATAACTAAAACACCTTTTATTTAGCATTCATCCTGTTAAACAAAACGCTATTGGTTAATTTATTATATTACCGATTTAAATGATATTAGTCAATAATTAAAGAATTTTTTCGTGATTAATATCATAACTTTTAAAAAATCGATTATAAATACATCTTTTTAATTAACAGCACATTAACACTCAATTTTCTATTAAATTAATCCTTAATTTGATTAAAACACACCAAATCCAAAGGCATTTATGTGCATGTTTTATAGAAAATAATGGTTTTTAGTGCCATATTTTTCTAATTTTGCGCAAGATTTCAATATTAAGATATTTTCGATATTCATTAACATGAAAATCTTAACGAATAAAATACAATATTGAAGCAATAAAAGAATTATAATAATTAATGAATATGAAGCATCCATTAACAATAGCTAAGTTATTGGAAATGGCTAACAAGTGTAAAAAATAAACTATTTAACGCATGAAAAAGCACAATTTTTACGCCGGACCATCTATCTTACCGGAATACACCATTAAAAACACAGCTGAAGCTGTTTTAAATTTTGCCGGAACAGGATTATCAGTTATGGAAATATCGCATCGATCGAAAGAGTTTGTAGCGGTAATGGATGAAGCCATTTCATTAGTAAAAGAATTACTAGATGTACCTGCCGGATATGAAGTTATTTTTGTGGGTGGTGGTGCTAGCACTCAGTTTTGCATGGTTCCGTTCAACCTATTAAAAACAAAAGCTGCATACTTAAATACAGGTGCATGGGCAACTAAAGCGCAAAAGGAAGCGAATATGTTTGGAGAAGTAATTGAAGTAGCTTCTTCAAAAGATAAAAATTACAATTATATCCCTAAAGGATTTGAAGTTCCTTCTGATGTTGATTATTTACATCTTACTACAAACAATACCATATATGGTACCGAAATTAAAACGGACTTAGATTTAGGTGTTAGATTAGTAGCAGATATGTCTTCTGATATTTTCTCTCGTCCTATTGACATTTCAAAATACGATGTAATTTACGGAGGTGCACAAAAGAATCTTGCTCCATCGGGAGTTACATTTGCAATTGTTAAAGAAGATGCTTTGGGAAAAGTTGAACGTCAGATTCCAACAATGCTTGATTATCGTACACATATCAGCAAGGAGTCAATGTTTAATACACCTCCTGTATTACCAGTATTTTCAGCTTTACAAACACTTCAGTGGTTAAAAGCTCAAGGTGGAGTTGCTGCAATGCAAAAGAAAAATATTGAAAAAGCTTCATTGCTTTATGATGAAATTGATAGTAACAAATTCTTTAAAGCCACTGTTGCTGCAGAAGAAGATCGTTCTATTATGAACATTTGTTTTGTAATGAATGATGAATATGCTGAATTAGAAGGTGAATTCATGGAGCTTGCCACATCTAAAGGTTGTGTAGGTATTAAAGGACACCGTTCTGTTGGTGGATTTAGAGCATCTACTTACAACGCACTTCCTAAAGAAAGTGTTGAGGTATTAGTTGCTGCGATGAAAGAATTCGCTTCTAAACACTAGAATCAAAAATAGTTATTTCTATAATCCGAAGCTTCAATAAAGTAGCTTCGGTTTTTATATTTTACACCATTACTGAATTACGAAAATAATATATCATGACAAAAGTACTTGTTGCCACAGAAAAGCCATTTGCTAAGGCTGCTGTTGATAAAATTCAGGCTATTGTTGAAGAAGCCGGATTTGATTTTGCATTACTTGAAAAATATAGCGATAAATCTGAGTTATTAGACGCTGTAAAGGATGCATCTGCTGTAATCGTACGTTCTGATCTGGTTACATCAGAAGTTGTTGATGCTGCAAAAGATCTTAAAATAGTTGTTAGAGCCGGTGCCGGATATGACAACTTAGACCTTGATGCTTGTTCAGCAAAAAATGTTGTTGCAATGAACACTCCGGGACAAAACTCAAATGCGGTTGCTGAGCTAGCTTTTGGTATGATGATTTCTATGGCTAGAAATAGCTATAACGGTACTGCTGGTACAGAATTGAGAGGTAAAAAAATTGGAATTCACGCATATGGTAATGTGGGATTGTATGTAGCCAAAATTGCTCAGGGAATGGGTATGGAGGTTTATGCATTTGATCCTTTTGTAAGTGCAGATAAGATGAAGGCTGATGGGGTAACTCCAGTTGATTCTGTTGAAGAGTTATATTCTACTTGTCAGTATGTATCATTACACATACCTGCTAACGATCACACCAAGGAGTCTGTTAACTTTGAATTACTGTCAAAAATGCCAGCTAATGCTGTGTTAGTAAATACAGCACGAAAAGAAGTTATTCACGAATCTGATATGATTAAATTAATGAATGAAAGAGCTGATTTCTCATATATCTCAGACATTGCTCCAGGTAATAAAGATGATTTTAGTGCTTTTGAAGGAAGATATTTCTTTACTCCAAAGAAAATGGGTGCTCAAACAGCAGAAGCAAACATTAATGCTGGTGTAGCTGCGGCTAACCAGATCGTTGATTTCATTAAAAATGGAAACAAAACCTATCAGGTGAACAAGTAATCTTAAGATTATATTATAATACAAAAAAGCGTTTACTCTTATCGGGTAAACGCTTTTTTTGTATTATGAAAGGTATTGAATTCCGAAATTATACCGATTAAAATTCAAAATGCTATTTCTTGTTCATCAAAAAATAGCATTTGCGTTCCTAAAGTAACTTGAATTTAGCCTGGTATTAAACCGGCGCATTTATAGTTTTAATTGGTATAATTTTAATAGCACTTGTTTGATTGACATAAAAGACTAATATTTATCGATTTAAGATCAAATATACCTAGTTAAAAGAGTACATTTTATTTTTAAATCCAGCATCTTCCTCAATTAACATTTCAATACTTAAATCTTTATTTCGTTTAATAGTTTTATTTGAGATGATGATATGAAATGATTCTTTAGTTGCTATTTTATGATTGTACTCTTCCAGAGATATACTTTTAACTTTACCCCTGCTATAAAATTGACTTGAATAACTTTTCTTACCTAAATAGTATAAAGGTTCATTGAACTCACCTTGTGATTCTATAATATATTTATCAGTGTTACTGAAACGTTGAAAATTATTATTAATCAAACCAGCAACTAAAGCCATAACCGCAATAAGGGGTAACACAAGACTTATAATAATATCCGCCTTTTTCCTATTAATTTGATCCCAATAATGAACTATTAACAATGCAATTGGAGGCATTACAGGAAGCACATAAGTATGAATTAAGCTTTTAGATATTGTAAAGAACAAAGGAGTCCATACCAACCAACATACTAAAAAGAAAAGCCATTTATTTTTAAATACATCTTTTCTGTCTTTCCATAATTTACCAGCAACAACCTGAAACCAGGGTAATGCCATTCCAAATAAGAAAAGCCATACAATTCCTAATGGTTGTGATTTAGGAAACCCATACTTGTCCCCTTTCCATGATGAATCAAAAAACCTTTTAAAATGTTCTCCTACGATAAAATAATCGATAAATCCTTTACTATTCTGCTCTGCCAGATAGTACCATGGTAAAGCTGTAATTATCATTAACGGGATACCTAATAACCAGGGAATACGTGTTAACAGGTTCTTATATTCTCCATTTACAACAACCCACACAAATATGGGCGGAGCTGTAAGTATAATTGTAATGGGACCTTTAGCCAACAATCCCAATCCAACACCAAAAAACATTAAATATCCCCAAATATTTTTACTGGGCGAATTTATTTGTTTCCAGAATGACACCATTACTAATGTCACACAAAACAACAAGCTTGTATCCGTTGAAACTACTCCGGCATGGAGTAAAAACTGTGGAAGTGTAAAAATTACAAATGCAGATAAATAAAAACTTTTCTGTTTCTCTTTTACAACCTTTGTAATTAAAAATGCAACCAATAAGCTCAATACAAAAGCAGGAAATCGTACTGCAAATTCATTTACTCCAAATAATTTCATGCTTAATGCTGATAACCATGTTGAAAGTGGTGGTTTTGCCCAGAAAGGAACGCCGTAGTCAATTTGAGGTGTTATCCAATTATTTGTTTCATACATTAACCTGGCAATTTCCGCATACCTGGCTTCTGTTTTATCCATTAACGGAAGAAATGCATTTAACAACAATCTTAATAATAGAATTCCAACCAAACTGTTTCTAAAAAACTTTTGGTTACTTATCATTTCAGAAAATTTAGTCATTGTATTTTTTGTTTATTCGATATAAATCGATCCAGAGTTTTAGTGAATAGGAAAATTTTACTTTTGATTCATCTTTATCTATCCAGGATTTAAGTGGAATTTCTCGTGCTAATTCCTTAATTTCCTTTCTTTTATAGATATTCTTAATTCTAAAAAATAATTCTACATCAAATAACCATTTAGAAATAAAGGATTCTTTAAATATCTGAAGTGCCAATTCCCGCTTGAATATTTTACATCCACATTGGGTATCATATACTTGCATATCTAAAATAATTGAGATGACTGTAGCAATAATCCTTCCGATTAAATGACGATATAATTTACGATCAATACGGTTGTCTATTTTCTGAATTCTTGAACCGAATGCAAAAACAACATTCTTTTTAATTTTTCGACTAATCTTTATGCACTCTTGTAAAGATGTTGCCAAATCAGAATCCAGAAATGCAACTTTATCAAACTCAATATTATTTTGATAACAAAACAATACCCCACTACGCACAGCCATAGCCTTGCCTGAATTTTGTTTTAGAGAATTGATAAAAACTCTTTCCGGAGCAACGGATTTAATATCATTGAGTAACTGAACTGTCTGATCCGTAGAACCATCATCGGAAAATATGATTTTACTCTGGCTAGTCTCATTCAAAAAACGGATGAAATCTTCTTTCGGTAACCGTTTAAATTCATTGTAACATGGTACTACTATAGCAATATTTTCATCCATATTTTAAATCTTAACAAATTCCTTCGCTGCATATACTTGATAAAGCACGTTATTTTTTGCGCAAACAAAAGTAGCAAATCATTTGAAAATTGAATCTGATTTTTATTTGTTAAGTCAATTACCTTATAATTTATAAAAAAGCCAACGGAGAAACTTCGTTGGCCATTACTATTTATACAATAGAAAGTACCTATTCCATATCATCTTCAAAAACCCTCAGTTTATCTATATCACGCTGAAACCTTTCCATCAGATCTTTTGAAAAGGAATTGATGATTGCTGATTCTTTATCCTCAATGCCATTGGAAGCTTCGGCAATTACATTCATAGCTTTTATAAACTCATCATATTGAGGAGCTGGACCATAACTATGACAAAAGTTAATAACCTTATTATATGTTTCTTCAATACTACTTTTTCTCGATTCTTCGTATTCAAACGACCAGAGAATATCAGTGCCTGAAACGTGATTGTTTAATAATTTTTTTAAAGCTTCCTTTTCTTCCGGTTGAATAACACCATCTGCCATAGCAACAGCATAAAGCAACTCACCCATTACTTCGTAAAGTTTATCTATTTTCTTCATAGTTTGTATATTATTTTAGTTTATGAATAGTCTGTTGACTACAATTATAATCATTTAATAATTTAATCGGTAATAATGATATTAACTCAATACTTTCTCTAATCAAAAGTTCAAGTGTCTGGTAAGTAAAAAATGTATGCTTTCACTTTTCTTTTGAACTAATAACCGGAACTGTTTTTATTGCATTATTTCCATAAAAAACAGGAAAGTACATCTGTTCCATTCGTGCCGGATTTAAATTTATCTTACCACTGTACCTGGGAACGAGTTCTATTGATATGCTATATTTTCCTTCATGTAAAGAGTTATAATACACATATACTTTATCTTTAAAATATTCACGGTGTGCCTCATTGTATTGATGTGATGGTTTATTGTAATAAGAACATACGGACGGGATAGGTATTTCAAGCATCAGATAGTCTGATTTTTTCTGAACTGTAATATCAACTATCATATTCACCTTCTCACCCGCAACCAATGAATCAATAACTTCATTCTCTTTTTCAAAGTGAGATTGCAAACCAAAAAACTCATCCTTAACAACCGGATTTTCATTAAAAAATCTACTGTTCCATCCCATAAATACAACCTGATTACCCGTTTTTTCGACAATAATAGATTTGTTTGATTTTATATCCATTGAGAATGGAAACTCTTCAATTTTTACTTTTCCATCAGCATTAGTGATAAATAACTCGTTTTCTTTATTGATTGCGTTTTGTTTCAATTCATCAGGAATAAGACAATCTATTATTAATGCAGATTCATAAGTATTCCTCCAACCTGTTTCTTTTCTCTTTTCAAAAAAGAAATTACGGATTTTAGGCAGCCATTCCTCATAACCTCCATTTATTTTCAGCAATTTATACATTAACAATGTTTCATGGATACTACCATAAAAAAGAGATTTTGCTTGAACTCCCCAATAATAACTACCATATAAAGTTTCCTTTTTGTTTTTTACAAAAGGTGTAACATCGAAAGGAATATTTAATTTAAGTTTAAGAATTCCCAGCTTAATGGAATCAGTTCTGGTGAATGTTGAGTCATTTAATTCTTCTATCATAGTTTTAAAATCAACCTTCGCATTTAAAGACTCAAGAACTTTTAAAATCTGTAATTTTTGAATGCTGTTTTTAGCCGATTGATAACTATTTACCAATGAATAAATTACGGGTTCTGGATTTATAGTTACCTTATAACCTGCATCTCTGGCCTTTTCTAATGCTACAACCACATGTTGTGTAATCCACCAGTACGTTTCCTGATCTTTCCACCAGCCCCATAAACCTTCGCCATTTGTACTATTTTCTAACCTGGTAATAAGTTTATTGATATCATCTTTATACTTAAACTCCTTCTTAAGGTATTTACATATCATTTCTTCATTCAACAGAGCAATTAATTTTGATGAAGCCTGTTCGTTACATAAATGTTTATAACTACGTAAATGACTACTTTCCTTTAAGAAAATATTTAGCGGATTAGATTCGATATACACTAAACCGCTTTTATATTTTTCAGGTAAAGTGATTTGTATTGTTGTATCCGTATTCAATGTAAAAAACTCCCCATCTACCTCTTCTACTCCTTTGGCAACAACTGGTATTTTACGTTTCTCACCATCAAAATATCCGTTATTTCGTTTTAACGAATATGTAATAGATACACTATCCACATTATTTACAACAAGCGGTAAAGAATCAACTCGAACTCTGTCAATTTGCCTTGTCCAGATTCCTGCCAGAATACTATCAATTTGGTATGATGTTTCCACCATTATTGAATCATCTGTATAATTCAATGATTTTCCTATTAGAATAACAGAATCTCCTTGAGTTAAAAAACGCGGAACCATTAACTGTGCCGATAATGGTTTAAAAGATTTGACCTCGGCCTGAACCTGTCCTGTTGTTTTATGTGGTCCCATTGCCAATGCAAAGGTTCTCCAACTGGTTATATCATCAGGAAATGTAGTAGTAAATGTTGCTTCACCGTTGCTATTGGTAACCAGGTTATGTTGCCAATAGGCCATATCCGAAAAATTACTTCTGATACTGCTTTTACTAGCCAACTGAAACGGAACTTGAATATCGTTACGTTGTGTCAAACCAGGTATCCCCTTTCCTTCCTTGGTTGTAATTAGTATAACACCATTTGCAGCACAACTTCCATAAATAGAAGTAGCAACATCTGCTTTCAATACCTCAAAATTGTCTATTAAAGACGGATCTATATCACTATAATCATCCACAACCGGCACTCCATCTACAATAATTAATGGTTTAACTTTGTTATCGTTTGACTTTATTCCTCTTATCATTATAGAACTTGAAGCTCCAGACCTACTTTGAACTAATTGAACGCCTGCAACTCTGCCTGAAAGAGCAGAATTAACACTAGTTACACTTCCTGTAACACATCTTTTCCTTTGAACACCATATCCTATTACAACTACTTCATCAAGTGCAAGTTTACTGGCTGTTAATGATACATTAATCTCATCAGAATAACTTAACGGTATTATTGCACTTTCGAAACCAATAAAAGACACTTCCAATTCCCAAGAACCCTCGGGGACATCCAATTGATAGTTGCCTTCCAAATCGGTAATAGTTCCGATTGATGTACCTTTTAATACTACAGTTGCGCCTGGAATCGCTTCTCCTGATTCATCAACAATGTTACCTTGTATAGCTCTGGAGACAGAGTAGTCTTGTTGTGCCTTATGAAAGGTATTTCTGATTTCAATTTCCGACTCCCATTTTTGAGAAGGTTTAGAATCAAAATAATCACTTGATGTCCATTTTTCAGCAATCAGCATTGCAATTTTATCTGAAGTAGTATCTTTTAATAAAGAATCCGGTTCATGGCATTGGTATATATTAATTCCGTTAGCTTTAGCTGAAATATCTTTCATTTGATAGTAAGATCCATCATTCATGGAAATAAATAAACGATAGCTTCCGGGGATTAAATCCTGTATTTTCCTGGTATCGGCAGGATAAATCCGCATAAACAAAGGATTATCGTCTTTAAACACCAAAATATTTTTGATAAAAATATAATGATCTTTTAAATACTCTGATTTTTCATATTGAATACCTATACATCCATTTCCCTTTTGGGTTATATATGGATTATTATACTGGACATATTGCTGTGTTTTTCTATACTCCATCTCTTCTCCAATATGATTTATATCTTTTATGGTAAGCACCATATCATTGTAAGAGGGAATTTTTGAATTATTGCTAAAGGATATATCACCCCAGAAATTATCACGTGTTTTCATTTTTATTTTGTGCGCATCTATAAAATATTCATAGGAAGGCTCAAACTCAAACCCGGTAGTAAAGTAATTTTTTGATACATACTCTAAATCGTTGTTATTAAACGGACCTGCAATTACTGACGAACCAAATCGTGAATAATAATTTCTATTCGAGGATATATTTCCATTGATAATATGAATACAACTATCTTGTTTTAAATAAATTAATCCATAATATTCTGAGGTATTAAATTTTGCAAATTTATTATTCAACAATTTCTTTTCATTGAATGATAATGATGAAGAAATATTGGAAGACGAAATCTGCTGATTTGTATTTGTCGGATTAATAGAAAACAGGTTTTTATACCCCTTCCTGAAATAAATCGAATCAACTGTAATATCATTACAAGAAGTTCTCAATCGAATTTTATGATATCCGTCGTTACATTGAAAACTATATGGGTTATTTGTGGTACTAATGGAGGAATAAACCAGCTTGAAATCAACATATATAAAATGTACTTGTCTGAATTCTCCATTTTCAAATACATAAGGAGCAAACTGCGTAATACTATCTTTACTTGTAATATATTCCTGGTGAATCCCTTTTTCTGGTCGTGTAAATTGATAATAAGTTATGGTATCCAGACTCATGATGGGTCTCCATTTTTGATAATTTAGTTTAAGCTGAGATGATTTACCAAAATTCTTATCATCCTCCATTATATAGTTGTTAAACATCGTTCTGGATTTATAATCTTTACCATAATAATTTAAAGTTGGAGGAGTGTAAGAAAACTGCTTGGTTAATCCAAATACAGTTAAATCGACTCCTTCTACTGGTTTATTTTTATAATTAGTAACATTAACCTTAATATCAGTTTTTTGTCCGGGATAAATCTCCTGAGGCTGTGAAATATTAACATTTAATTGCTTTTTATACAATGGAATCTCAATTGATTTTTCGTATGGTTTACCTCCCCATTGATAATTTAAGGATATAAAACACCCTTTTGTATTACCCATCCTTATTGAAGTATCCAGTTTTTGAGTATATCCTTTAACAATCTCCCGGTTTCTTTTATAAACAAAATAGTTAAATCCGATACCTGATGGATTAATTACTTTAATATCAACATTATTGTTTGTTCTGCTTGATTCAAAGGAAATTTCAGGCTTGAATCTACCCATTTCAAAATACTCTATACATTCTTCAGATTCTACGAAATAGGAAGATGCCAAATAGTTTACAGGAATAATACAAGGCAATTTGTGATTATCTTGAAATAATATGTTTCCATTTTTATCATAAGCCGATATTTTACTATTTATAGACATCTCCTCCCCTAAACTTTTAAAAACAAAATATAAGGAGTCATTTCTCACATTAAGTTTAATCTCTTTTTTATGGAAAAAGTAATTGATATTGGATGATTTTTCGATACGCTCATTATCCGATGTCAAAAACACGGCATTTATTCGATATTTAAAATTCAAAGATGGGAAAATCGAATCCGGAATTTCAATCATTGTTTCTCCAACAGGATCAAGATTTTGTTGATAAGAATAAAGCGTATCCGGTAAAAATGCCTCAGGTGCAAAAAGCTCACCGTAATTATCTTGTGACAATAGGTCTATCCTAACACGCCCATCCGGAACATTGAGTCCATTCATATCTTCACCTTTAACATACACATGCATAGTGTGCCCTTTTAAATGCGATTTCGAATCTGTTCGCAAAGTGTATTTTATATGCTTTAGTTCATAATCTTCAAACTTAAACTCTCTTGATATCAATACATTCCAATTATTTCGAACCAGTGAAATTCGATATTCTTTGTCCAACATAAGATGAAGCGAATCATGTAAGAAAAACTCAAAATCATACGCTCCTCTCCTATTGGGTTTTATAACTCCCAAATCAAGTTTCTTGCCATTTCCAGTCAAGCGAACTTTAAGCTCTTGCTTTGAAATTGGAGTTCCATTGGGCCGATTAATAAAGGCCTTAAATCGAACTAAATCATCAGGTTTGTATTTTGGCTGGCTAAACACCATATAACCACCGTATTCCTTATCCTTATATACTATACTTTCCCATGTTTTTTCACTTTTTCTTACCAATGAATTAATCCATCCATAAGTTCCATAATTAAATATAGATTTATAAGCATCTCTGAATGGTGAATATACATAGTAAATCAATCCACTGGTATATCCGGTTTTTACAGTTCTGACTATATCATAGGGTAAAAAGGCTATTAACCTTACTGGTATATAAACATATTTTATCGGAAAGCTATACACAATTTTTCTAAAACGAACTCCTTTTTTAACCTGATTACCCAAATAATGATAACTGGTAAAACCTCGGTAAGTAACTTCTAACCACCCCGTTTTATTTACAATTGCCTTATGATAAGCTTGAAGAGATTCTTTATAATTTACAGATATCTCATTAATTTTGACCTTTGCATTGGAAACCGGGTTACCTGCAGTATCTGAAATAGTTAGCATTAAATCGGCATAATTATTATGAACCATCACATCAATATCTGAATAGGAACGTAATTCAAATTTCAACTCATTTTTTTGAGCCCACAAAAGCAAATAATTACCCTGTGGTAACTTACTATGAAAAGCGGAATCATTAGGAATCGAATCTACTAAGTGGTGAAAATATGATTCATCAACAACTGATAAGCCCCTTTTGTAGATACCTTTCGCTTCTTTTGGAGTTAGCCTGTAGATGTATTTATAATAACTTGAAGTTCGACTATGAGGTAAATCGCTACCAATTGATTTAGTGACTATAAGACTTAACAATAATGTTAAAATGAAAAATTTTTGAAGCATGAAAATTTGTTTAGGTTTAATATTTTATAGTTAGGATGCACTGTATTGAGGAATTCCATAAAAAACTTTAAAAATAATGCACCCTTTATTAAAAAAAATATTTAACCATAATCATTAACCACATTGCTATGTGATTTAATTAACGCTTCAAGTAACCACATAGGCAACCTATTTTACCTTTTGTTGTTTAATTAATAGGAATTATAAAAACCTGATTAATTAATAATAATCTGAAAAATGAAAACTGCATCATTAATAAAATCAATTGTTTACAAAGATGATAAACCTAATATTCAACCTTTGATCGAAACTCCTTTTAGCAAAGAAATTCGAATCATACTTAAAGAAGGACAGATTATGAAGGAGCATACTGCTCCAGGTGCAATTGTTGTTGAAATATTTGAAGGGGCCGTTGATTTTGGCGTTGAAGGAAAAATACATCATGTAACTAAAGGCGACATGTTAACATTGGAAGCCAGAATTCCTCACGATTTAAAGGCTACTGAGGATAGTATTATTAGATTAACCTTAGCCAAGCAAGATGACGTAAAACGGGTTTATAGTGTTGTGAAATAACATCTTATAAAATATAGAGCAACAGAAAAAGGCCACTCTTGTATAAGTAGCCTTTTTCTGTAATAATGAATTCTGATTTGTTACAGGCTCAATATAGCAGCACCTTCTTTTACTCTTTCATGAATAAAAACAGAACCAATAATCTCAACACCATCCAATAGATCTTCTTGTTCATAACCTCTCACTTTATTACAAGGAGGACAAACTCCTATAGGACAACCAGCATCAATAACTGCCTGAATCATATCCTGCATCATAGGATCTTCAGGATTTGGACGAGCACGTACCGCCGCACCTTTTCTTACCCAATCAATACCTGAACTCACCAAAAATACTGACACATCTAATCCATTTTTAATTCCGCCATTTGCGATACTCCATGCTACAGATGAACGTTCGTTGTCTAACCCGTTTGAAATTACCACTACTAATTTTCTATTTGCTTCCATGATATTAAAATTTAATGAATGAATAATAAGTGATTTATTCTTAATTTATTGCTTAAGATTTGCGTGTAAACTAATTGCTGAAGATCCATAAGGATTGCTAACTTGATGGTATGCCATATTATCATCAATATAACTTATACTGCCATTCCTATGACTGGTACACCCAAGAATATTTGAATTTTTATCAGGAGAATAAAATACTTCCTCCAGTCTACCATATAATACCTTAAACAAACAGCTTTTTCCTGAATGACCATGTATTTCACTAACCTTACCTGGTTTCCAGTGAATAAGAATTAACTCGAAGAATTTGTTTGAGATAAGTACATGACGCATATCCTTATTATTGAGATATCTATTAATCTCAGATTTATTAAAGACAGGTATCTGATTAAATGCAGTAATAAATTGTATAGCTGAGAATAATCGCTCTGGTTTATTGATTAAGTTGATAAATACCTGACAAGAATCCCAAAGATTAGGAATCTGTCCCGACCACATATCGTTAAGTGATTGACGATTAAGAGAGCTTTCTATTTCAGCTGGCGAGTCATATAAGTCATTGAATCTATTATTAAAATGATCTTCTGATCTATGACCCCTTAAGTAATAATAAACCTCTTTTGAGGATTTTTCTACTTCTACTTTGTTGTCATTTATTGTTCTCATAACTTTCATTTTAATTGTACAATACAAAATTGAGAACTAATTGAAAGCAGAGTTTTGCTTACAAGTTTGTTCTGTTGACTAAAAAGTTCAAACTGCAATTTTCCATTATATATGAACCTTTTTTTTATATTCAGTTGGAGGTTCACCAATGATTTGCTTAAATACACGACTAAAATGTGAGAGATCTTCAAAACCCGTTTCAAAGGCTATTTGAGTAATATTCTGATTAGTATTGGCAATTAGATTGGCTGCATGTTTAACCCGTCGTTTTATAATCCACTTGCCTGGAGTTTCACCATAAATTTGTTGAAACTCTCTTTTGAATGACGAAAGGCTTCTATGGCATAGTTCTGCGAATTCTTCAAGATGTAAATTAAAACAATAGTTTTTTTCCATTACCTGATGTATTGATGGCTTGTCGCATACACAAAGATTAATAAAGTAAGATGTGAGCAATGGATCCGAATTAATTAAATTAATCAATAACTCTTTCAGCTTTAAAACTAAAATATTATCAGGAGGCCTGTTTATTCCTCTGAAGTATGTAAGCATAGAATGAAAATACCCTTCAAGGTAATCTGACTTTTTAACTATTGTTGCTGTAAACTCCTCATGGCCGTCAATACTTTTCATTACCTGATTATCTCTAATTTCAATTATGGTTTCTTTAATCAGATCATCTGCCAAGAAAAATGCCAACATACAATACTCGTCATCAAAATATTGATGAATAATTTCTGCTCCCTTTTTCAAATAAAGAATTTGTCCAGGAACCAGAGTCCATTCACCATTAAGGGTATCTCTAGAAACTATTTGTTGATATAATGTGTTGTTTGTTAATAACTTGATGGTTGTTTACACTGTAAAAATGGTATTTTTACACTATAAATTTATCAATGATGAAAAACATTAACCCACTTGGACTATTTGACGATCATTTTTTGATGGAAAAGTTAACAAAATTAGGTGACCCACTTCAAAAATTGAACGAATTTATTGATTGGAATATCTTCAAAGCCCCATTATTACAGGCACTAGAAACTTGTACCGATCAATCAAAAGGAGGACGCCCCCCTTTTGACAGGCTCATGATGTTTAAAGCACTAATACTTCAGGGACTATATAACTTATCTGATGATCAGCTTGAATATCAAATTGTTGACAGGGCAAGTTTCAAACGCTTTTTAGAAATAAAAAAGAGTGACAAAGTACCTGACAGCAAGACCTTTTGGGCATTTAGGGAGCAACTTATTGAAAAAGATGTCATTGAGGGTATGTTTAGAACATTCAACGAATTACTTGACA
>JBNKGY010000081.1:0-16186 GCA_050290065.1 Marinilabiliaceae bacterium | reverse complement strand
CTTGATGTATGTACTTTTTTGTATAGAATCAGATAGATCATGAGGAGCGATACCATTACTAAATACATATTACTTTTTTCATCTTTTGTAATTTTATTGATTTCTGCCGGGATGGTCTTTTCACTTTTAGGTGATGCAATTCCGGTATTTCAAAAATTTGGATGGCGCTTTATTATATCAACCGAATGGAATCCTACTGAGGGAAGGGAGAGTTATGGAGCCTTACCATTTATAGTTGGTACATTAAGTACCTCCCTGCTGGCACTTATTATATGCTTGCCAATGGCTTTTGCAACATCTTTATTCATAGCAGAATATTTCCGAAAGTCATCATTAGCTTCCATTTTAGGATCAATGGTTGATTTGTTAGCAGGTGTGCCTTCAATCGTATATGGCCTATGGGGATTTTACACTTTACGGCCCTTTATTGTTTCATTAGGATTAGATGCTCAGGGGTATGGAATTTTTACTTCAGGACTGATATTAGCCATTATGATTATTCCATATGCTACGTCATTGAGCTCTGAAATTATTTCAATGGTTCCTAATGAATTAAAGGAAGCTGCCTATTCACTGGGAGCTACTCACTATGAAGTGATATTAAATGTAATTATACCCAATGCCAAATCTGGAATTATTGCCAGTTTTATTCTGGCCTTTGGAAGAGCCCTAGGAGAAACGATGGCTGTAACCATGCTTATCGGTAATGCCAATATTATTCCAACCGGATTATTTAGTACCGGAAATAGTATGGCCAGTGTTATTGCCAACCAGTTTGGTGAAGCCGATGGACTTAAGTTAAGTGCATTAATTGCCATTGGATTGTTATTATTTGCCATTACGGGTATCGTTAATTTTTTAGGTAAACTCGTTATTAAAAAATTATCTTAATACAGTGAGATAAAATGAGAAGTGGAAAAACAACATTGGAAATAAATGATAATACTACCTATCGCAGGTTAAAAGATAAAGTATTTTTATGGGCTGTAATTGTTGTTTCAGTAATTACAATTTCGCCTATAGTACTTATTATAGGAAAGTTAGTATTAACGGGTTTTAAGCAAATTAATCTTTCGTTTTTCACAGAGGTTACTCCCAGTACTTTTGAAGCTATGACTGCCATAGCAAACGATGAAGTGATTCCGGGAGGTATCATAAATGGTATAACGGGAACCTTATTGATTGTTACACTAGCAGCCTTAATAGCCATACCCATTGGAATTTTAATAGGCTTGTTCCTGTATGAGAATCAGGGGAGTAGGTATTCAAATATTGTACGTAACCTTTCAGATATACTACAAGGTGTACCATCTATTGTTTTAGGCTTAATTGCTTATTTATGGGTGGTGAAAAATATAACACAAGGGTATTCTGCCATAGCCGGTAGTGTGGCGTTGGGTATTATGATGCTTCCTCTGATAATCAGGTCAACAGAGGAAACGATGAAAATGATTCCCATAAGTCTGAAAGAAGCTGGGCTGGCATTGGGGGTTCCTTATTATAAAGTGATATTAAAAGTTTTAATTCCCTCTGGATTAAGTGGTTTGTCAACAGGTATTTTATTAGCCATATCCAGAATTCTGGGAGAAACGGCACCGTTGATGTTGACAACGTTGGGAAATCCAATGATAAACTGGGATGTTACCGCACCAACGAGTGCTGTGCCTCTTTTGATCTGGGATTTTTATAACGATCCAAATATGGTGAATTTAATCTGGAGTTCTTCATTATTTTTAATGGGGTTTGTGTTAACGTTGAATATTATATCTAAACGTATATCAGCCAAAAGTAAAGCGTAACAGTAAAATGAATAAAAACATAGATATATTAGATAATCCGGTTCTTTCTATTGAGAACTTGTCGATTGCTTATAATAATTCAGATAAATATGCCGTAAAGGATGTTAGTGTTGGGATTAAGAAAAATTCCATTACTGCTATTATGGGACCTTCAGGCTGTGGTAAAAGTACATTGTTGCGTGCTATTAACCGCATGCATGAATTATATCCGGATATCAAAGTTAAAGGAGATATTTTTTTAAATCAGGAAAATATCATGAAAATGTCTACTATCCATCTTCGAAGAAATATTGGAATGGTATTTCAGCGTCCTAATCCATTTCCAACCATGAGTATATACGATAATGTGATAGCAGGATATAAATTGAATGGAATCCGGATCAAAAAGAGTGAGCGCGATAATATCGTTGAAAAATCATTAACCAATGTTGCCCTGTGGGATGAGGTAAAGGATTCCTTGCATAAAAAAGGTACATTTTTATCAGGAGGTCAGCAGCAGAGGTTATGTATCGCCCGCTCACTGGCATTTGAACCGGACGTAATTTTGTTAGATGAACCAACTTCTGCCTTGGATCCGATTGCTACATCACGTGTTGAAGACTTGTTAGTGCAGTTAAAAAAGAATTACACCATTGTATTGGTTACGCATAACATGTCGCAAGCAGCCCGTATTTCAGAATACTCCATGTTCATGTATTTAGGAGATTTAATTGAATATGGGAAAACACAAATGATGTTTACCAACCCTCGTGACAGAAAAACAGAAGAGTATTTAACCGGAAAATTTGGGTGATTCATTTATTGGTTCTGTAAAATGTTTGTGAAACCCTTATAAATTAAAGATAATGCTACAAAAAGATAAAGCAATAAACGATATAGAGAAAAGTTTTAAGGACTATTCTGATTTAATGATTAAACAATTGAACGAGTTGGAATCAATTGTTCAGAGTGGATTAACAACCATATCTGAACAGGATCTCAAAACAATTCAAGCTAATGAGGATAAGCTGAATAAGTTTGAAGTAAAAATTAGCGAAAAAATAATCAATACCATAGTTCTATATCATCCTGTGGCATCAGAATTACGAAGATTAATGGCGTGTTACAGGATTGTTGTTAACATGGAGCGTATTGGTGATTTAGTGGAGGATATTATTTGGTTTATCAGTAAAATTGAGGATACCAAATTGTATGCAGACTTATCAGATGTGATATTTAATATGATTGCTTCAAGCAACAGCATGGTTGAAAAAGCAATATTATCGTTTATTAATGATGATAAAGATTCGGCAATCTGGACCATCAAGAATGATGAGGTAATTGATCAAATGAACAAAAAGCTGATTAAAAAAGGCATCAAAAAATCAAAGCTTCAGGATGAGGCACGAATAATGCTTTTGAATTTACTTGATTTTAAAAGTGTGGTATCAAAAATAGAACGAATAGGTGATCATGCCGGCCATATTGCTGAAGCTTCTATTTTTTCAAATGAGGGTGTTGATATTCGTCATAAAAATATTGATGACCAAAAGTAAATTGAGTTTTTCCTAGTATATTCGTTAAAATTCCATTTTACGATGCTTGATAAAAAACAAATTTTAATTGTTGACGATGAGGAAGATCTTTGCGAGATTTTACAATTTAATTTAGAAAGTGAAGGTTATGATACTCAAATAGCATACTCTGCAGAAGATGCATTAAAAAAAGATCTTGAATTATTTGATCTGATATTATTGGATGTAATGATGGGGAAGATGTCGGGTTTTAAACTGGCCGATATCATTCGAAAAGAGCTGAAACTGCAGGTTCCTATTATTTTCCTTACGGCAAAAAGTACAGAAAATGATTTGTTAACGGGTTTTAACCTAGGAGCTGATGACTATATCATGAAGCCTTATTCTTTAAAAGAACTCATTGCCAGGGTGAGGGTTTCTTTAAGGCGTTCTATTAGCTCAGAAAAAAATGAACGTGAAACTAAATCTATTCATATTGATAATATGGTTTTAGATCTTGAAAAAAAGAATCTGACCATTATTAATGAACGGATAGAGTTGACACGGAAAGAGTTTGAGATTCTAAAATTATTTTTTGAAAATCAAAAAAAGGTGTTTTCCAGAGAAGAAATATTACATAGAATATGGGGTGATGATGTAATAGTTACAGATCGAACCGTTGATGTTAATATTACACGTTTACGTAAAAAAATTAAACAATACGGTGAGTTTCTAAAAAACCGCCCGGGTTTAGGATATTATTTTGAAATTTAATTAAAAATAACCAGGTCTATGTTTCGAAAATTCAATTATAAAAGGAAACTATTTATATACTATTTTAGTGTTTTCTTTGTTTTTTCTGCCTCATTTATATTGTATCAATACAATAGAGAAAAGCAGTTCAAAATTGTACAGCTTGAGAGTGAACTGCATTCAATGTCAGTACTTACTCATAATTTTATCAAGCAAAATAATATATTGAATAATAAGCAATATGAATTAATTGACTCTATTATTCCAATAGTGCCCTTTCCTGATACCCGCTTAACAGTAATTGATAAAAAAGGTAAAGTGTTGTATGATAGCTTTGTGGATGATTATGGAGATATGGAAAATCATCTTCAACGTCCTGAAATACAAAAGGCAAAATATGATGAAAATGGGATTGGTTCAAATATCAGATATTCAGATACTACAGGCCAGGAATTCTATTATTATGCCCATTATTATAATGATCATTACGTAAGGGCTGCAGTTGTTTTTGATAGTAGACTAAAGGACTTTTTAAAAGCTGAAAGACTATTCTTGTTTTTTATTGCATTCATTTTTATTGTAATGTGGTTCATCCTTAATTTCGTTACAAATCGCATGAGTGAAAGTATTACTAAATTAAAGGATTTTGCAGTTAATCTTCGTCAGAACAAGCCTTTAGTTGAAGATATACATTTCCCACAGAATGAACTGGGTGTCATTAGTAAGCAAATTGTTTCCATGTATAAAAAGCTGGAACAAACAAAAGATGCCTTAAGTCTGGAGAAGGAAAAGTTGATTAAACACCTGTTTGTTTTAAATGAAGGAGTTGCCTTTTTCTCGAAGGATAAAAAAGCTGTTTTAACAAATAGCCATTTTGTGCAATACATTAACCTTATTGCAGAAAAATCATCCATCCATCCGGAACATTTGTTTGAGGTAAAAGATTTTAAAGAGTTACAAAAGTTCATTAAAAAGCATGTTGATAAGGATAAGGGGGAAATTAGTCAGAATGATATGCCTCAGTTACAATTTACGATACGTAAAGGTGGTAATTATTACGAAGTTAGGTGTATCGTTTTCCAGGATAAGAGTTTTGAAGTGTTTATACACGATATAACCAAACTTGAAAAACGACGGATTCTTAAGCAGCAAATGACCTCAAATATTGCGCATGAGCTTAAAACACCAGTCGCTTCGGTATTGGGGTATCTTGAGACAATTCTTAACAATACGGAAATTGAAGAAGACAAAAAGAATTATTTTATAGATAAAGCTTACCAACAATCGATTCGGTTAACTAATTTAATTGAGGATATTGTTGTTCTCAACAAAATAGAGGAGGCTAGTGAGTATTATGAATTCGGATCTTTAGATGTTAAAGAAGTGATACAAGAAGTTGTGGAAAATAGAGATACTTTAATTTTACAGCAGAATGCTGAAGTTAAGATTAATGTGAAACCTAATGTGAAGATTAAAGGAAACCAGTCCTTAATAATGTCTATTTTTCAAAATTTAATTGATAATTCCTTAAGTTATGCAGGTGTAAATGTAAAAATCGCTATAGACATGTATCATCAGGATGAAGAGTTTTGTTATTTTTCTGTGATTGATAATGGAGTTGGCATTCCTAAGGAACACCTTTCCCGAATTTTTGAGCGTTTCTACAGGGTTGATTCCGGCCGTTCAAGAAAAATGGGAGGAACAGGGTTAGGTCTTGCAATAGTTAAACATGCAGTACAAATCCATAATGGAGAAGTATCTGTTAAAAATGGTCCGGAAGGTGGAGCTCAGTTTTATTTTACACTACCCAGGTATACAGAGTAATACTAAATTAACTATGAGGTCGGCGTAAAATAATTTGATAAAGATATATACGCATAAAAAAAGTGATAGATTGTTGTCTATCACTTTTTTTATGAACAGGTATCCATGAAATAAGTATATTCCTAATCAAATAATAAGTGTTTTTTTACTATATCCACTTAAAAGTTCATATTTTTAATTCTGGATACAATCCTCGGTAATTTTAATGATTTTCATTTTCGATAGGAGAAAATTCAGCATTTTGAATATTTAAATTATAAACTTTTGAAAGTAATACTATTAGGAACAGGAACATCTCAGGGAGTTCCCGTAATCGGCTGCGATTGTAAGGTTTGTAAGTCTGATGATAGCAAGGATGTTCGGCTCAGATCATCTGTTTATGTAGAGGTGGAAGGAGTGAAAATAGTAATAGATTCCGGACCTGATTTCAGGCAGCAAATGCTCAGAAGCGATATTAAAAACATTGATGGAATTATTTTTACACATGAGCATAAAGATCATATTGCAGGTTTAGATGATGTTAGGGCGTTTAATTGGATAAACAAAGCACCTGTTAATGTTTATGCAGAAAGCAGAGTGATTGAAGCTCTAAAAAGAGAATTTTACTATGCCTTTGTACCAGATCCTTACCCGGGTGTACCTAAGTTAACTATGAATACGATAGATGAAACACCTTTTGAAATAAAGGGAGTTCAAATTCAACCTATTAGAGGTAAGCATATGGATTTACCTGTTTTGGGATTTAGAATTAAGGATTTTACTTATTTGACTGATTTTAATTTTATTACAGAGCAGGAGCTTGATAAAGTAAAGGGATCAAAATATGTAATTATTAATGGATTAAGAAAAGAGAAGCACGTTTCCCATTATACAATATCTGAAGCAGTGGAGATATTAAATAAAATTAATCCCCAAAAAGGTTATATCACACATATTTCTCATCAATTAGGATTGTATAAAGAAGAGAACATTTTGTTGCCTAAACCTATTCAATTGGCATATGATCAATTGACACTTAATTGTTAAATCATATAAAAAATATCATTTGCATGTTAATCAGGTTAACTTATATGAGTTAGATTATCATGCAAATGATTGTTGTTTTGGCGATCTTCCTTGTATGTTCTTAAGTATTTAGTGCAATTGTTGTATTAAAGTTTAGTAACTGAGTTGCTTATCTTTGTTGATAACAGCGAACCCAATCAATGTCCATTGAAATTGGAAGGTTGCCCGGATTTGGATTTTCTGTAAAGTGTGTACTTAGTGAAATATACATCGGCACTTGTGGAATATTTTCTTTCTGAACATGAACAGTAACCCCATTGATTTTCCATTCTAATTTATTTTTAGACCATTCCAATGAATAAATATAGAAGTTAGAAGAAGAACCCGGGAGGCTTATTTTTTGGCTTTTTTGTGAGATTCCTTTATCGTTGTTTGTATAAAAATTGCCAGCTTCAATTTTATTTTTCCCATTTTCAAGGCTTTTCATAATATTTATCTGAGGCGTTACCTGTTCAGCCAACAACCAAAATGTGTGGGCTGCAGGTGTTGTATGATCATACTTTATCTTAGCTTCAAATCTTCCATATTTTTGTCTGAAACTTTGTCCTGTACTAATGATTCCTGAAGAATATTCAAAATCAGTTGGTACAAAACCAAATTTAGGATCCCATACTTTTCCGTGACAATTATCATTCTTAGAGATTATTCTGGCACAACTATCTCTTAATTCAATATTTTCATGTTTAAAGAATTGCTTTTCATTAGCTTGTACGTAATTATCGTTTAATAAAGCTTTTCCCCAATAATAACCGGTTATCCATACAGAATCATCAAGTTTTGTGGTATTGAAATCATCTTCAAAGGTCAGTTTCCACTTATTTAACTCATGAAAACGGTTACTTTTTTTTGCTTTTAAATACCATAACACATCCACACTTTTTGCCAAAGCCTTAAATTCTTCCTGTAATTGATATTCTTTTGATTTCTTAAATCTATTTCTATCGGTTATTTCCGATTTAATTTTGATGTATTCTTCTGATTCAACGAATTTTTTTAACTCAAGGTATTTCTGAATTTCATTTGTCTTAAGTAATTCTTCTGCCTTTTCAGTGATGTTTTTCTTAAGGTATTTATTATAATGCTTTACATTTTTAGACCTTCGGTATTCTTTGAATTTTCTATATTGAGCGTGTGCCTCCGTATTTCTAAATTTTTCAGTTTTTATATGTCGAACTTTCTTTTCAAAGTCCCCGGAATGAACAAGTGTATCCAACTCTGAATATCTTAAAATAGATTCTGATTTCTCTAATTTTTGAAATCTTTCAAAATCTTCTAAAAGTTTGTTATACTCATTTTCATATTTTTCTGTTTTAGGAAACTTACTTCCGAAAATCTTTCCCAATAGATGTGTCATGTTATAATATTTTATTTTGCAATTGTGTTGTGTACGCAAAAATGATCAAATGGTTTATAAAAATAGCTTATGTGCATTAATTTCTTCATTGTAATTTATTCATCACAAGATACAATTTTGATTGAAATTATAGTGAACCAACGAATACTTTTAATGGTGTATACCTTTTTTACAAGATGATATTAGTGATGTTTGCTTTTATTTTTTTTCTAATTCGTTATGCTTCATTTATTTCGATAATCAATAAACAAAAAAATACAATTTCATGTATTTTTTTTGTCTGAAAGTGCATGAACAAAGGATAATTTTTATATTTTTGCCACGCAATTGCGAAAATAGCTCAGTTGGTAGAGCACGACCTTGCCAAGGTCGGGGTCGCGGGTTCGAGTCCCGTTTTTCGCTCAGAGAAAATTTATGTTGATTATAAATAAAAACGAGGTTACTCGTTTTTATTGTTTATGCCCAGGTGGTGAAATTGGTAGACACGCTAGCTTGAGGGGCATTTACTAAACTTTAGCTACAAAGGACTGCTAAAGCTGATTAATAAAGAGTTATAAAAGAACGTAGCTCAAATGTAGAAAAAAATTTCGGAAACAATTCGGAAACAATCTACAGATTTATAATTTTGAAATAGACACCAGCCCAGATGGTGAAATTGGTAGACACGTTGGCTTGAGGGGCCAATGCTCGTTTAGGGCGTGCAGGTTCGAGTCCTGTTCTGGGCACAAAAAACTCCTGGTTGATTTTATTCAGTCGGGAGTTTTTTTCATATCTTCCATTAGAATTAATCCTACTATTTACTTCTCTTAACCTTTTCTGGTCTGATTTTTTGAAATTAATTTGAATTTCTTAAAATGAAATCTAAAAGAAAGGTAGACTTTTCATTTATTGCTTCTTCAGACAACAAATGATTAGATTTATTAATTATTTTTTTTGAGACTAAACAAAAAGACTTGAACCAATCTTCTTTCTGATCAATACAGTTTTTTAAATATGAATACATTTTTTCATTAGAAAATATATTATAAAGGATTGAAAAATAATTCAATGCATTTATTTGTATTGTACTGTTTGATATTTTCTTTAGAAATCGTGGTTCTGCAGGTGTTGTAATATCCTGATGAAAGCAAGAATTAAAGATTAAGTGAAAAAGTTTTAGTTCAGAAATTATCATTGTTTTACTATTTTCAATGATATATTGTATCATTGAAAATAGTTCGTAAAGTGATTTTTCTGTTAAGAGAGGGTGGAATATAATGAAATGAGGATAAATGCTAATACTTAATGAATTGAGAATATGAACACTTTCTTTTATTTCAAATTCGGTGGAAGGTAAATTAAATATATTATTAAAACAATCTAATAGAAAATCAAAGCAAACAAATAATTGTATTTCAGTATACTTTCTGCATTTCTCTAAAAGTAATTTGTTTGCTATTATATCATGCGGAGTTGTAGTAAAAGATACTAAAAACCTTCCTTTACTATTTAGGTATTTGCAAATCTCTTCAATGAAATCATTGTTATAAGTGGGAGAGAGCAATGCTTGATCTGCGATAAATCTAAACTTATATTTTCCTAGTTTTATCCATGTATTTATTTCATCTATAATAGAATCAATTGAACGTATTAAGAAACTAGAGCTACCAAATAGATTGTTATAATGGTAGCCATGAGGACAATAGCAGCAATTTCTTTGACATCCATTACTTATCCTAACAAAAGCAGTATCCCTTACCCAAGGAGCATTATAATAGCTGCACTTGTATTTATTTGGATCCCATATGGAAGGTGAAGTTGTAATATCTTTCCCTTCTAAAATATCTAATATTGTATAATGAGGATCACCGACAAATATATTAGAAAATCTTCCTAATTTACTTATGTAATTGTCAAACTGATATGTAGCTTCTCTACCTACAATTACTATTTTCCAAAACTTATAAAGACTTTTTGTTAGAGATGTTATTCGGTTCAGTTTTCTATCAGATTTACCTGCAATGAAGATAATTATGTTTTGGGTTTTATCACTAAAATGTGGTATTTCACTTATTTCATTGATTGGGTAACCTGAAAAAATTAGAAAACCTAGAATTGAATACCACTCATGGTTTCCGTCTATTTGATCGATTGGATATAGAATTATTTTTTTTATGCCATTATTAAGAATAATCACTTTTAAGAATTAGCAGCTGCTGAAACTAATGACAGTCTATCAAGTTGATAATTGGATCCACCATGACAATGGTCACCTCCAACACAAGTATAACCTACTAAGTCTATAGGTGACATTGCTATTTCACTAGCTTTTGATATTTTATCCGCTAAAGACTTATAGCTATCTTTAAGTTTTTCTAATTCTTCTTTATTTGTCCCGACTTTTCTGAGGTTCTTTAATTGAGTTGTTTTAATTGCAATTTCATCAAGTAAGTTGTTGACATTATCAGTTGTGCCAGTTGAGCAATGATCTCCACAACCACAAGAATCAACTAAGCCTTTTATTTCGTCAGAAAGAACACCATCTTTAATCATATTAGAAACCATTGTTGAATATTGTCCCTTAAGGATGGTTGATTCTTTTCTAATACTAGCTTCTTGTTCAGTTAGGATATGTTCATTTTTACTAGGCATATCCAAACCGGAACAACAGCTATCTCCAACAGAGCAGTCTACAGATAGAGGATCAAGAGGTTCTAATTTAAACCCTTGTTTTTGAGCCATTAAAGATAGTTTTGTATACCTATCTTGAATCTCATCAAATTTTCGTTTATAGTCTTCCATTTTAATAATATTTAGTGTTTAAGTAAACTCATTGTAATTTAAAATGATCAGGAAATAAACCAGCAGATTCAAGTTCTGAACACCATGGATGTGGTGTTGAAAAACTTTTATCCTGTTGATATGCGATTGCACGACAACTACCATAACAACTATTAATAAATACACATTTTTTGCAAATTCCCCCTATTGTATGTGGAATTTGCATTCTAGCAGATTTTAGAATAGGGTTATTCTTCCACATTTCGATTATTTTGTCATTAGAAATGTGACCTAATACGAGACTTTCTTCTGAATAGCCAATGCCACAAAAGCTTATTCTTCCATCTGCAAGTAGACCAATTACATTAAGAAAAGGACAAGTACCACATCCTGCCTCTGCAATATGTTTTAAATCAAAAAAAGCAGGAGGACCTTCTAGATATAAAGAAATATTGTATTGGTTTGTTATATTACTTTCTCTAATTTTCTTGAAAAAGTCAAAAATTTCGAGGGTGTTAAACATATCATTCTCCATTCTCCCATTTTCCGCATTCCCTAAATTGTTTATAGGATTTATCTTCCACCCTTTAACTCCTAAGGAATTGATTAATGAAGCAATATTATTTAGGTCATGGAAATTACGATGACCAATTGCACTTATAACTTTTAAATTACCATTTGCAGATTTGATTTCTTTTATTGCATTTATTGCTGTTGTAAATGCACCTCTTCTATTTCTTAATTTGTCATTTAATTCTGGTGTTGAACCGTCAAGGCTAACAGATACTTGTGTATTTGTTTTAGCGAGAATTTTTGCTGCTTTTGAATTGATGTTTGTTCCGTTTGTTTCAATTGAAACTGTTAATCCACGTTCGCTTGCTGCTTGTATTAACTCTAATATATCATTTCTCAAAAATGGTTCACCACCTGTAAATTTTACGGATTTTAAGCCAAGTTTTATTAAATCATCTATAAAAGAGAGTGTTTGTTCTGTAGTGATTTCATTTTCATCAATGTAGGCTTTATCGTCTTTTTGGAAGATGGTTTTTTGATAGCAGTGGTAACAGCGATGTGTACAACGGTTAGTTCCGTATATGTATAAGCTTTTTAAAACAGGAGTATCTTCATCTAACATTTCAGGCTTTATAGATAATGATTTTTTGAACTGCTCAGATGAAGAATCATTTAGAAGTCCTCTTTTTACTAAATTATCCAAACACTTTTGTGGTTCAATAAGTCCATTCTTAACAGCAGTATTAGTTTCTGGAAACTCTAAAAGAAAATTTTTAAAATCTTCACAAGAGAATTCTTCATCTTTAAAAGTAAAAGCCATTAATAATAAAGGAGGTAAGATTACAGTTGGATTTTCTTTATTATTTCCTAAAGCTAATCCATATCCAGTGCTAGATTCCCAATGTTTCAGAATCCACCTATTATCTTTAATGTATGTATTCATTTATGAGAATTTTAAATAAAAGTAAATTTAATACTTAAATAGCAGGAAGTCAACCTTATAATTATGTTTATTATCATGGATTTATTAGTTAATCTTGATGAAGCTAAATGCATCAATCCGTCTCAACCACCCCTTCAAAAACTTATGATTCTGCCCACGTTGAGCAATCGTGTTGTAATAATGAATACGAGCAGATTTAATAGCGTTAAAAAGTAACTCGGGAGGACAGGAATTAATTGCCCTGATGGTATTTTTTCCAATAATTCCATCCAGTTTCAATTCACAGTCAAAGAAACGATTTAATACTTTTTGCACACCACAGCTTCCCCAATAACCGCTATTAACACACCAGTCAAAAATGATTTCTTGTAATGAGCCGGAGTTAATGCTTCCGATTTTGTATTTAAAATAGAAGGTGAGTTCGTTGAACTCTTTAACCATTGCAGTTGGTTCCCAAATATCTTTCTCATCGCTCCACAAATTTTAAGATGGTGTCCAGTTTATCATTGAGTTGCTTGATGGTCTGGTGAATCAGTTCCTTACTCACGTATATCTCCAGAGCTATCCCTTAAATCAGAAACACGTTTATGTAGTATGGTGAACTTGGCTTCAGCTCCTTCAAGTTTCTTTGTAAGGTGCAGAATGTCTTTCTCCAACAGATCGGTTTTGACTCCTATCGTTTCCTTGGTTACATTCTTTGAAATCGCATTGCGAATAATGAATAAAACACCCAGACCGTTTGAGTGGCTAGTGCTCGTTAGGGGGTGCAGGTTCAAGTCCCGTCCTGGGCACAAAAAAACTCCCGGTTGATTTTATTCAGCCGGGAGTTTTTGTTTAATATGTATTAGATATTTCGCTACTTTCTAAATATACAATCTATCTTTTTAAGGATATTTTTCTTATTTCTCAAATTTACAACATTCGTGTAAGGAGTTATAAGAAGCTTCATCAGCCTTAACCAATTCGGTATTGTAGCCTGCTTTAGCAATGGCCTTGTGAATTTGTTGTATGTTGATTGAGTCCGTATTTAATATTATTGTGAGCTGTTTCGTATCTACTTGCCAATTAGCTTCATTAACTCCTTTTATTGATTTAGCGGCTGTTTCAATTTTCTTTTTACACATATCGCAATTCCCTTTTACGGCAAATGTTTGTGGAATACCGATCAATTGAGTTTGATATCCTAATTCAACCAAGGCTTTTTGTATGCCGTTAATCGTATTTTTACTTTCCTTAAACTCTATTGTTACTAATTTTTTATCATAATCGACTTCCACAGCCTTAACACCTTTTTCATAAGGGATATTTTTCATGACCTTATCTTTGCAGCTTGGACAATCAAAATTACATTGAAAAGTGGCTTTTTGATTTTGTGCTGTTGCTCCGATGCTTAGCAATAATGCTATAACTATTGTTTGTAATTTAATTATTGTTTTCATTATTCTGTATTTTAATTCAATTATCTTTTAACTAGTTTTTAATAAGTTATCTCTTTTCTAAGACTAAGATCGTTTATCAAGCTTATATTTTATACCAACATAAATCATCCTTCCATATAAAGGCCCCCAAATTCTACTGGCATCAAAATTGTTTGAAAATGGACTTTCCGGTTCAATTATAGCATTACTTTGTGTATAGTTTGTAATATTTTCAGCTCCTGCATAAAAACTCCAATATCTGTAGTTTTTTGTTATCTGAGCAATCACATTTATATACTCATTTGATCTGTTTTCTGGTAAGCTGTAAGTTTCCGGTAATCGTTGTGATCCTTTAAATTGAACAGTTGTATCAAATTGCCATTTGTTGAGATTGGTTCGATATTGAGCAGAAATTAATCCTTTATAATTACTTTGAAATGGAACCTCTTTAAGTTCATTATTAATGGAGGATCGAATCTGGTTAAAACGAAGTCCCCAATTTAGTTCAAATCGGTTAAAGGGTTCATAAAACACTTCAAACTGTATACTGTTTGCATAAGATTTACCATCTAATTTGTAAAAATATACCATATTTGAATTTTGTTCTAAATCAACAATAAGTTGATTCATAAAATCAGTTCTAAAATATTCAAAAGTGATTGTCGCATTTCTTTTGCCTATTAAAAACTCTTTATGCATGCTTATTCCGTAATTCCAGGCTTCTTCTTGTATGTTTGAATCTGGAATATTAAATGTTTTAGCAGTAGCCAGATATTGTGTATTTTCACTGATCATAGAAGGAGTTCGATAACCTTTCCCGGCCGATAATCTAATTGTAGCATTCTGTGATAAATTGTATTTAGCATGAATACGCGGAGCCATAAAATTTCCATGTAGTGTGCTGTAATCATTTCTTACACCCATTAACAACGAAAATTTCTCAGACGGTATGTAGCTATATTCAAAAAATACACCGGGTACAATTTCAGAATAGCCTTGGTTTACTGTTGGATTGTTATGCTGGGCGAACCATTCATTATTGTCATCAAACTGAAGGCTTAATCCTGTTGTGTAAGTATGTTGACTATTAAAAAGGTACGATTGATACATTAAGTTAGTATAAAGGTTAACCTGGTCAACATCCAATATGTTATTTCCGTAAAAAGATTTCCGCTTAAAGAAGTTTACAGAAGTAATCCATCCAATACTTGTATTTGGTCTGTTTAATAAGAAACCAATTTTAGAAAATGCGTTAATTCATTGTATATCAATTCCAATCCCGTAATATGTTTGTTCATCTTGAGTTTTGGAGTGGTTGAACGATTTTTGTCCTCCCTTTCTACTTTCCTCCAGATATGAAAAACCGATTTTAGCTTCCACTTTGTCACCAAAATAATTCCATCTATTCATAATAGAGCCTGTGTAAGTGAGGGGTTTATCCAGAAATCCATCATCATTCATGTCTAGTTTACGAGTGTTTGAGCTTAAATGTATAAGGATATTACTACTCCAGCTTTCATTGGTTTTAAAACTGATTCCTGCATTGGACTCCAACTTACCATCTTGGTTTCCATAAAAATAAAGGTGCGACTTTTCATTGTTATCAGGGTTTTGATATCTAACATTTATTTGTCCAGTCATACCTTCGTATCCATTTTTAACTGCCGAGGTTCCCTTGGAAACCTGTATGCTCTCCATCCATGTACCCGGAATATAATCAAGACCAAAGGCTGTTTCAGCTCCCCTTATTATAGGAATGTTTTCCAGCATTAATTGCGAATATCTACCGGATAATCCAAGCATTTTAATTTGCTTAATTCCCGAAACAGCATCAGAATAAGATACATCGACGGATGCATTCGTTTCAAAACTTTCTGACAAATTACAACAAGCAAACTTAGATAGTTCTTTGCTGGATATATTTTGAGTTAAGATGGGATTGATTTTGGAAGTAGCACTCGACTTTGTTCTTTCAGTAACTGTAACCTCATTTAATTCTGCACCTTCAGTTAAATATATGGTAACTTCTTTTTTTTCGAATGTGTTTATTGAATCAGTTTGATAACCTATATAACTAAATATAAGAACAGAATTGGATGGGTGTTTATGTATTTCAAAAAATCCATCTTTATTACTTATGGTTCCCTTTGTTGTGCCTGACCAAAATATATTTACACCAACAAGAGGACTGTTTTTGTTCGAACTATCCAATACACGGCCTTTAATTACATTGGCGTTTACTGTTACCCACAGAAACATAAAGA
>JBNKGY010000080.1:0-16238 GCA_050290065.1 Marinilabiliaceae bacterium | reverse complement strand
ATCAGGCCATCTAGATTCTGTTGCGAACTCATCTAATATTTGAATTCACATCATATTTCTATGTAAAATCCATTAAAACTTTTAACAACCTATACCAAAAGTCAAATTTTATATAATTGATCAAATCATTGAAACCGTATTATGAGGTACACGTTATATCAAATAAATTATGAACGGAATATATAAATCAAAATAATAAACATGAGCAAATTACAATTGACATTTTTACTGGTCTCAATTTTACTTTCTTCCTGCGTAAAAGAGCTTGTTGATAAGGCAGATAAAATTGAAGACATCACCTATAATCCTACAGTGGCATTTCCTTTAGCTACCGGTGATTTTTCGATCGGAGAATTAGCAGAAGAACTTTCTGACAAAAATTTTACGATTAGCGAAGGGAATGATGGAACCACAGTATTTGTATATGACCAACCATCCATTTTTTCAAAACGAGCAGGTGAACTATTTGCCATCCCAAACCAACATTTTTCAACAGATGTTTCTGCAGGTTACGACATTCCTGGAGGTGCACCAAGCGAAACAATTGAAACCACAAGCGATGAAAGCTTTGATTTTAACAGTCCGGAAGGGGATAAAATTCACCAAATAACACTCAAAGGTGGTAGCCTTAATGTTGTAATGACTGGAAATATACCAGCAACGGGAAGTATTCATGTAGAATTCTCTTCAATAAAAATAGATGAACTTCCTTTAAGCATTGATTATTCATGGAACACGTCAAATTACCAAACCCATAGTGATCAGATTGATTTAACAAATGCAGTTATAGATTTAACCCGAAACAATACCTCTTTTAATCAGTTCGATCTCATTTCTGTCTTAACCATTAATTACAACGGTTCAGCCGTTTCAGCATCAGATGGATTCAATTTAGATATCAATCTGGTAAACCTAAAATTTGAATTACTAACTGCCACCTTCGGAAAAAGAGATATCACATCTGAAGAAAGTTCATTTGATCTGAACTTTACTGATGAAATTATGGATGGTGATTTCTTTTTACAGGAACCATCATTGCTATTTACAGTTCATAATTCCATTGGTGCCCCGGTGAGAATCAACCTGGGAAATATCAAGGGCAGTTTTGATAATAGCGATCCTATATATCTTAATGGTTCCTTTGTGGAAACTCCAATAGATATTAACTATCCATCAGGCCTTGGTTCAACAGAAGAAACAACCGTTATTGCAGATGAAACCAATTCAAATTTAAATGAATTAATATCTGCACAGCCTCATCAAATTGATTATGCTTTTTGGGGAACTGTTAACCCATTAGAATCCGACGAAATACACTTTGTTCATGATACATCAAGTATAATATCTGACGTACTTTTAGAAGTTCCGATGTATGGATACATTAAAGATTTAATAATACATGAACCTTATGAAATGGACGGTTCATTTTTTGAAGATGTTGATAATGCTATGATTCGATTATCTATCGATAACGGACTACCTATGGAGGCCTTTGTTCAGGGCTATTTCTTAAACACTTATGGCGAAAAGTTAGACAGCATCATTCTGGATCAAAAACTCATTATTCCGGCTGCTATTACGGATGAAAATGGCAACGTAATTGAAAACTCGAATTCCGTTACCGATATTAATATTGATAGCAGTAGAGCCGAGCGCCTAATTGACACTAAAACACTGGAAATAAAACTAATAATGAACACCCCGGAAACCCCTGAAAAACTCGTACGCTTTTCAGAATCCAATAAAATAAAGATTAACATTTTGGGACAAACAAAGTTTGACTTTAAATTTTAACAGAGTAGTTCATTTATATCAATAATAAAATCAGAATAACAATTATGCGTAATTATATATATTTATTTGTGATATTTTTATTTTCGGGTAACCTCATTGCCCAAAGTGAATTCTCATTATATAATCTAAATCAGTCAGTAGGTCAAGCTAATAAACTGAATCCAGCTTTCCATTCAAATCAGGAGGTTATACTTGGTTTTCCGGCATTGTCATCCATGCATTTCCAAATGAATACAGGAGCATTTTCATTCGACAATATATTTAGCGAAAATACCAACGGTGCTTATGATGTGGATTGGGATAAACTTTCCGGAAACCTAAAGGATCAAAATTACTTTTCTTTTAATGCCGATGTTCAACTTTTTGCATTAGCATTGAACTTCAAAAAAAATCATTTCTCATTTGCTATCAATGAAAAAGCCTCAGCTGTGTTTTCAATTACTGATGACATAGCAAACCTTTTAATCTATGGTAACGGAGATGCTAAAATCCTTGGTGAAAAGATTTCTTTTAACAACATGGTTTCAAACCAGATGGCTTATCACGAAATTGCATTGGGATATGCTCGTGAGATTTCAGACAAGTTAACGGTAGGATTAACAATGAAATACCTTGCAGGAATTGGCTTTGCAAAGGTAAAGGGGCTCAATGGTTATGCCTTAACTTCAAATGACAGTGTTTATTTTGAGCACAACGGATTTTCTGTTCTTTCTGCAGATGGTTTCGATTTTGAGGGAGATAAAAGTTATTTCAATTCATTTTCGAGCAACAGTAAAGGTTTTGCATTGGATTTAGGTGCTCAGTACAAAATCAATGACGAAATGAAAATTTCAGCTGCAATAACAGATTTGGGTTCTATCAAATGGAAAGGTAATACCAAGGAATATCAATTTGATCCGGTTAACTATAGCTTCTCCGGATTTGAAATAGAAAAGCTAATTAATAACAATGCCTCTTCAGACGAAACTTTTAATAATGAAACAGATTCATTGGAAACCCTTATGGACCCCATAGAGCTTGCTGGTTTAACATACAAAACGAAGCTTTCAGCCAATGTATATTTAGGATTCAACTACGAGTTTCATCCATCTCATCATATAGGAACCAATATACATGCAGCCATGCTTCCTAAAAATGTCAGAACAGCTTTTAGCGTGTATTACAATTACAAGGCTAAGAAAAATTTTGATGCGTTGGTGAATATGTCGGTACGAGAAGGTTCTGGAGTAGGACTTGGACTTGGAACTTCTGTTGAACTCGGTTCACTGCAATTATATATGGTCACTGAATCGCTAAACAGTTTATTTAAACCCTCAAAGGCTCATATATTAGATGCCCGATTTGGAATAAATTTTGTTTTTGGAAAACACTTTGATGAAACAAATAATAGCAGAAACACTCAACTACAGTAAAAAAAGGGGGTTGAACAATGTTCAACCCCCTTTTTTTTATATCAATCCTCGATCTTTTAATAAGGCTGCACCATCAGGCTCACTTCCCTTAAAGTTTTTAAATAAAACCATCGGATCATCAGTTCCTCCTCTTTCTAAAATATTTTTTCGAAAACTATCGCCCGTTTCCCTGTCAAAAATTCCATTATCTCTAAATGTTTGATAGGCATCAGAATCTAATATTGCCGCCCAAATGTATGCATAGTATCCCGATGAATATCCTACAGGATTTGAGAATATATGGTTAAAATAAGTACTTCTGTATCTGGAAATAATTTCCGGTATCAAATCCATCTTCTCAAAACTCTTTGCTTCAAACGAATTTGGATCTTCTTTTAATGGTGCTGTTAAAGTATGATAATCCATATCCAGAATAGCAGCTGCCAGATATTCTGTTGTTGCAAAACCCTGATTAAACTTTCCACTATTTTCAATCTTTTTGATTAGCTCATCGGTAATCGGCTCTCCTGTTTTATAATGCTTTGCATATATCTTCAATAATTCACTACTAGTTGCCCAATGCTCCATAATCTGGGAAGGAAGTTCCACAAAATCCCGTGGCACAGCTGTTCCCGACAGGCTCTCATATTTGCAATTAGAAAGCAACCCATGAAGTGCATGCCCAAACTCATGAAATAAAGTTTGCACCTCATCAACGCTCAATAAAGAAGGCATATCATCAGTAGGATTTGAGAAATTACATACCATAGTAATAATTGGCGAAACATTCCCATCAGCTGTTTTGAACTGCTTTTGATATGAACTCATCCATGCACCACCTCTTTTACTTTCTCTTGTATAATAGTCCATATACAAAACTCCCAAATGACTTCCATCTTCTTCTTTAACCTCATACGCAAAAGCATCCGGGTGAGGCACGGGTATGTTTTCAATCTTCTCAAATTGAAGCCCATACAATTGGTTGGCAGTATAAAATGCACCATCAATAACATTGTTCAATTCAAAATAGGGACGAATCTCATTCTCATCCAGATTAAATTTCTTTATTTTAACTTTCTCTGCATAAAACCACCAATCCCAGGGTTCAAGTTCAAAGTCTCCTCCCTCAGCCTCAATAATCGATTGCATATCTTTCACCTCTTGTTTAGCTACAGCAATTGATTTATCCATTAGAAAAGCCAATTTTTCGTTTACAATTTCTGGTGTATTAGCCATATTTTTTTCTAAAACATAGGCTGCATGATTTTCGTATCCTAAAAGCTGAGCTCTTTTTATTCTGAGTGCAACAATTTCAGATATAATCTTTTTGTTATCGAACTCATTATCATTATCTCCTCTATTAATATATGCCTTAAAAATCTTTTCCCTTAAAGCCCTGTTTTCTGCATACTGTAAAAAAGGAATCATACTTGGTTTTTGAGTCGTGAAAATCCATTTCCCATCCTGCCCTTTCTTTTTTGCTTCTTTTGCTGCCGCATCAATTGACGCTATAGGTAATCCGGCTAAATCATTTTCATTTTCAACCACCATTTGGTAACTATTGGTTTCATTTAGAACATTGTCGCCAAACTTAAGCGTTAATACAGCCAGTTTTTCATTAACTTCCCTAAACTCCGTTTTCTTTTCATCGGGCAAATTAGCTCCACCTCTGCTAAAAGATTCATAGGTTTCTTTAAGAAGCATCTTTTCTTCTTTACTCAACCCTAATTCTTCTCTTTGCTCATAAACAGATTTAATTCGACCAAATAAAACTTCATTAAGCTTCATATCATCTGTATGTTTTGATAATAATGGAGCCACTTCCTGAGCTATAGCTTTAATAGAATCATTTGTATTAGCTCCCTGTAGATTACTAAATACTGAACTAACTTTTGTTAACAGATTACCACTATACTCAAGGGCTTCAATCGTATTTTGAAAATCCGGAACTTCTGAATTATTTACAATTTGTTCAATATTCCTTTTCTGCTCTTCCATACCAGCAACAAATGCAGGCATAAAATGCTCATTTCTTATTTGATTAAAGGGAGGAACTTCAAACGGAGTTTCGTATTCTACAAAAAATGGGTTATTCATAATTTTAATCTCATTTTTACATGCATTAAAGACAAGCGCAGTCAAAAATACAAATAAAGTAATCTTCCGTATCATAGATATCATTTTTATTGTACCGCTCAAAATTATAAATTATCAATACATTATTTAATGATGTTTGGCAGGATACTACATTTATTCATTTTATTAAGTAACGATTAATTAGATATTTTATAAATAATTAATCCATCCATAACATTTCTTTGTATTTTCATGCCAATTTACAACTACTTAACATCAAGGATTTACTAAGAATTGACATCTAATCGCTTGAAAACAAAACAAATAAAGAAATATTTCTTTATTAAATACGATGTTAATATTTCACCTGAGGTATGTTATAAGATATTGATATATAAATAAGTTACACGGATTAGTTATGTTGTAAAACAACCTTTTTTATAATCAAAAAGGGATATAAAGCTTTATTTTTGTGGCTCTTTTTTAGGAGCGAACAAAAAAAGTTAACAAAAAATGGATAATATGGTATTTTTAACTATTAATTACCTATTTATGCATCAAATTAACAAATAACAAAACTTATAAGATATGAAACCATCGCACATTGAGCACATTGGAATTGCAGTCAAAAATTTAGATGAAGCAATTTCATTTTATGAAAAAGTATTTGGATTAGAATGTTATGCAGTTGAGGAAGTTGCAGAACAAAAAGTTAAAACTGCCTTTTTCATGGTAGGTCAAACTAAAATTGAGTTATTAGAATCAACTGATGCTGAGGGACCAATTGGTAAATTTATTGAGAAAAAAGGTGAAGGCATACATCATGTGGCATTTGCTGTTGAAAACCTTGCTGAAAAATTAGTTTCCATTGAGGCTGCAGGTGTTAAGGTAATTGATAAAACTCCACGTAAAGGTGCTGAAGGTTTAAATATTGGATTTTTACACCCCAAATCAACATTTGGAGTATTAACAGAATTGTGCGAAGATCCTTCAAAATAATTAAATAACACAGTAATTATATGTCAAGTCAAGATAAAATTAAAAAATTAATTGATCTTCGAACAGAAGCTAAATTAGGTGGTGGTCAAAAAAGAATAGACAGCCAACATGCAAAAGGTAAAATGACTGCCCGCGAGCGTATTGAAATGCTTGTTGATGATGGTAGTTTTGAAGAGTTTGATATGTTTGTAACACACCGTTGTGTGAATTTTGGAATGGAAAAAAACAAAATTCTTGGCGATGGAGTTGTTACCGGACATGGTACAATTGACGGTAGAGTAGTTTATGTATTTGCTCAGGACTTCACAGTATTAGGAGGGTCTCTATCTGAAACATTCGCTCAGAAGATCTGTAAGGTAATGGATATGGCTATGAAAGTTGGTGCTCCGTTAATCGGGATCAACGATAGTGGTGGTGCTCGTATTCAGGAAGGTGTAACTTCACTTGCAGGTTATGCTGAGATCTTCCAACGTAACATTGAGGCTTCCGGAGTAATTCCTCAGATTTCTGCCATATTCGGTCCTTGTGCCGGTGGTGCAGTATACTCTCCAGCACTGACTGACTTTATCATGATGACAGAAAATACCAGTTATATGTTTGTTACCGGACCTAAGGTAGTAAAAACAGTAACCGGTGAAGATATTACTACAGAAGATTTAGGTGGAGCATCTGTTCATGCCTCTAAATCAGGAGTATCTCATTTTATGTTGGATAATGAAGAAGAAGGAATCCTGTTAATCAGAAAACTTTTATCTTATTTACCTCAGAACAATTTAGAGGAACCACCATTAACTGAAGTTTCTGATCCAATTGATCGCTTAGAAAATTCATTAAACACCATAATTCCAGATAATCCAAATCAACCTTACGATATGAAAGAGGTGATTTATGCACTATCTGATCATAGTGAGTTTCTTGAGGTTCATAGAAACTACGCCAAAAATATTATTGTTGGTTTCTGCAGAATGGGTGGGCAATCTGTTGGAGTAGTTGCAAATCAGCCAAGCTTTTTAGCCGGAGTACTCGATTGCGATGCCTCTCGTAAAGCTGCTCGATTTGTAAGATTCTGTGACGCATTTAACATTCCAATTCTAACGTTGGTTGATGTTCCCGGTTTCCTACCTGGTAGTGGACAAGAATATGCCGGAATTATTACACACGGTGCTAAATTGATGTTTGCGTATGGTGAAGCAACTGTTCCTAAAATAACAGTTACACTTCGTAAATCATACGGTGGTGCACATGATGTAATGAGTTGTAAGCAATTGAGAGGCGACTTAAATTATGCGTGGCCAACAGCTGAAATTGCAGTTATGGGAGCAAAAGGTGCTATTGAAGTTCTTGAAGGACGTGCCATGTCTAAAATTGAAGATCCTGAGGAATTAGCGAAATTTGCAGCAAACAAAATAGATGAATACACTGAGAAGTTTGCTAATCCATACCAAGCAGCTGCATATGGTTATATCGATGACGTAATTGAGCCAAGAAATTCTCGTTTCAGAATTATCAGAGGGTTCCAGAGTTTACAAACTAAGAAATTAAGTTTGCCTCCTAAAAAACACGGAAATATTCCTTTATAATTAATTAAAAATAATAAGTATGAATTTTTTAATAGTAGATTCTACAACATGGACTATCACAATTTTAGGATGGTTAATTGTTTTCGGAGCCTTATTGTTTTTGGTTGGAATTTTTCTACTTGTTCCTAAGATCATTCATTGGGGAGTAAGAAGAAGTCTTCGCGAAAAAGGAAAGCCCGAAGCTACTGATGAAGAACTTGAAATATCTGGAGAAACAAATGCTGTTATAGCATCCGCTTTGTATATGTACTTTAATGAAATGCATGATGAGGAAAGTAATGTGATCACCATTAAACAGGTTCGCAGACGCTATTCTCCATGGAGTTCTAAATTGTACGGGATGAACAATATGAGATTTCAAAGATAAAATTTGACTGTATATCATACAAAGGAAAGAGCTGTATGCATTGTACAACATCTTACCATTCTGAAAATACAGCTATTTAAAAAATTATAACAAATGAAACGAACATAGTAAAAGATTTTCTAACAAACAGAAATCTATTATTATGCGAGTTCCATGCGACAATAAAAATAAAATTTAAACGCATGAAAAAATTTGATTTTACCGTTGCCGGTAACCGATATAAAGTTGAGGTGAAGGATTTTGAAGATTCTATTGCCACAATCGAGGTTAATGGAACTACCTACGAAGTAGAAGTTCACCAAGAAGTAAAAAAGACAAAAACACCCAAGCTAGTACGTAAAGAAGTAGTACGCAAACCTGGTGAAGGTATGGTGCAAAAAAGCACAGGAGCAAGCTCTATCAAAGCTCCTCTTCCTGGAAACATTTTTAAAATTAATGTCGCTCCGGGCGATGCCATTAAAAAAGGTGATGTACTATTAGTAATGGAAGCTATGAAAATGGAAAACAACGTATTAGCTGAGAAAGATGGTATTGTAAAAACCATTAAAGTTGGCTTAGGTGATGCAGTTCTTCAAAACGACATCTTAATAGAATTTGAATAATATGAGGAAGTTAGTAACTATATGTTTTGTATTTGCACTTGTCTTCTGCGTTCAAATGATGTTTGGAACTGATATTAGTGCAGCTGTTGATTCTGCTTCATCCGGAGCAGGAGGTGACACTATGCATTCACTGAAATCGCTATGGGAATTCACTGGATTTGCCAATGTACAGATCAATCACATAATCATGATTGCTGTAGGTCTGTTTTTTATATTTCTTGCTATTAAATATGATTACGAACCTTTACTTCTTATTCCCATTGGTACTGGTATTATTTTAGGTAACATCCCTTTTGTTGAAGGTTATAGAATAGGATTATATGAGGAAGGATCTGTACTTCAGTATCTTTATTTTGGTGTAGAAAAAGGAGTTTATCCCCCTCTAATCTTTTTAGGAATTGGAGCCATGACAGATTTCTCGTCACTTATTTCTAATCCGAAATTAATGATATTAGGAGCTGCAGCTCAAATTGGTATATTTGCAACATTTCTTGGAGCATCGGCATTAGGCTTTACTCCGCAAGAGGCGGGTGCAATTGGAATTATTGGTGGAGCAGATGGTCCAACAGCCATATTCTTATCTTCCAAATTGGCTCCTCACTTAATGGGAGCAATTGCAATTGCAGCTTATTCATATATGGCATTGGTACCTGTAATTCAGCCTCCAATTATGCGCTTGTTAATTCCTAAAGCGGAAAGAGCCATTAAAATGAAACCACCAAGAGCGGTTTCAAAAACAGAAAAAGTATTGTTCCCGTTAATAGGATTATTATTGACAACTTTCATTTCTCCTTCTGCATTACCATTATTAGGTATGTTATTTTTTGGAAATCTGTTAAAAGAGTCTGGTGTCACCGAAAGATTAGCAGACACTGCTCGAAACTCCATGATTAATATCATCACCATCCTGTTAGGATTAACAGTTGGTGCTTCTACCCAGGCTGTCCGTATGGTTGAAGATCCAACCACTGGAGAATTAATCAACAAAGGATTTTTAACTCTTGACTCCATTAAGATTTTTGGATTAGGAGCCGTATCCTTTATGGTAGCTACTGCCGGTGGATTACTTTTTGCTCGTCTTTTGAATGTATTCTTGAAAAAAGGAAATAAAATCAATCCATTGATTGGGGCAGCAGGTGTATCTGCAGTACCAGATTCAGCACGAGTGGTTCAATTAGAAGGACTAAAAACAGATCCAAACAATCATTTACTTATGCACGCAATGGCTCCTAATGTTTCTGGAGTTATTGGTTCTGCTGTTGCTGCGGGTATTATGCTAAGTTTTTTAATGTAAAAACCAGAAATCAAATAATATAATTTTAAAGGCTACTCAATAATTGAGTAGCCTTTTTTATTGAATGACCTTTGAATAAGAATACACTAAGTTGCTTTTATTACTTTAACATTTGATGATATTTATTTGCATCTGTAGAAATGCTTTATATTTTTGTATACAGCGATATAGATATTTGTGGAGCAAGAAATACAATTCAATTAGTATTTCTCCAATATATTTTAAAACACCACCTAAACATAGGGGTGTAATCTTGAATAACCATTAATTTATTAAATCTTAATGCAAATATTTAGGGGATAACGATACAAGTATGTATATTTATTATACTTTTAACAAATCGAATCAAATCTTTTATTTTATAAATATACATAATATAAACAGCTACAAATGATTGGATTAATTGATGAAATAATAATTGAACCAAGATCTAACTTGTTAAAAAGTGTTTTATTATCATGGTGAATATTAGAATTTTATTATATATTTGTCGAAATGTTTACAAATCATAAGTGTTCCCCCGCTCTTGTAAACAAATTATTAACTCACATAAAAATTACCACAATTACAAAAACCTTTAATCTAATGAAAACAAAAAAACAATTTCAGAAAAACTTATCGGATTAGAGATATATCATATAATCTCGAAGCAAAACATGGCCTATGTACATGTTTAGAAAGTTCCTATGGCAATATGAAAAAACTATTGTCACTTGCAATTAGCATTGTCTTTTTAACAAAATACACAATTATTAATTTAAACCTTTTGTTTTATGCGGAAATTAGCATTATTTCTGTCTATGATCCTTTTTGTGGGATTGCAGACTATGTCAGCCCAAACAAAAGCTATTTCAGGTAAAGTTGTCGATAATCTTGGCGAGGCAATACCTGGAGTTTCTATTGTAGTAAAGGGCACAACGATCGGGACGATTTCCCGTCCGGATGGTACTTATAATTTAAACGTACCAGAAGATGCAACAAATCTTGTATACACATTCGTAGGAATGAAATTACAAGACATTTTAATTAATGGCAGATCAACCATTAATGTAACCATGGAATCTGATGCCATAAACGTTGATGAAGTTGTAGTTACTGCACTTGGTATTAAAAGAAGTGAGAAAACTCTTGGTTATGCAGCTACAACAGTAAATAGCGAAGAATTAGTAAAAGCTCGTAACACAAATATTTCGAGTTCTTTATCAGGAAAAGTGGCTGGTGTTCAAGTACAATCAAACTCCTCAGATCCGGGAATCGCTTCTTCTGTAATTATTAGAGGCTTTAGTTCCATTAATGGAAATAACCAACCTCTTTATGTTGTAGATGGAATTCCTCTTCAAAACAGTTCATTAAATTTAGATGCTGCAGGAATTGACAAATCAGGACAGGCAGTAAGCACAAGTGGCCTGTCAAATATTGCTTCTGATGACATTGAATCAATGACTGTTCTTAAAGGTGCTGCTGCAACTGCTCTTTATGGTAGTCGTGCTGCAAATGGTGTAATAATTATTAACACCAAGAATGGTAAAAAAGGGAAAAATAAGAACTTCACAATAACATATAATGGGAGTATACAGTTTAGAGAAGTGTCATTACTTCCGGAATTTCAAAATGATTTTGGACAAGGGTGGAATGGTAAGCAGACATACATTGAAAATGGTTCATGGGGACCTGCTTTAGATGGATCAACTCAAGTTTATGGACCTATTTTCAATAACAAGCAATTAATTCATAAATATTCAGCATTAAAAAATAATGTAAAAGATTTCTTTGACATAGGTGTTTCAAATAGTCATAGCTTGGCTTTAAGTGGAGTATCAAAAGATGAAACGATGAAGTATTACATTTCGTATACTTATGCAGATGACGACGGGATTATGCCCTCTGATGCAGATTCTTACAAAAGAAATACAATCGCATATCGCACAACTTATGATGCAACAGATTGGCTTAGCGTATCTTCTTCTGTAAATTTTGCTCGATCGGAAACTGACTTAGTCAGTACTTATCAAGGAACATCAGTGATTGACGGACTATATGAAATGCCTCGAGATATATCTATCGTTGACATGAAAGATATTTCAAGCCCGTTTAATCAACCTCAGGCTTATTTTACACCTTATGGGATTACAAATCCATATTGGTCTTTAGCAAATAACTATAATCATCTGGACTCAAAACAGGTTTATGGAAAACTACAGCTAGATATTAAACCAATTAAAGATTTAACTCTTACATATAGATTTGGATTTGATTACACAGATTACGATTTGAAAATTGGTGTACCTCAGATTAATGTCGACGACGAATTAATTAATGAAGATTATGGTTATTCCCCTATTAACATGAACCAAGATGGTAATGTGTATGCTCGTTATCGCCGTGCTTACCAACTTAATCATGATTTCCTTGCAAATTACAATAAAAAGTTTGCTAATAATTTTACATTAACAGCTGTTGGAGGAGCAAACATTACTGACACAAAAACGACAGTATTATATGGGCAAACGGATGGTTTAACCTTTGAAACCGGTTTTTGGGATTTAAGTAACGGTTCAACAAAGTCAATCCTTGGAGAAAATCAAACTCAAAAACGCACAATTGGTGTATTTGGTGATGCAACTATTGGTTTTGATGAAATGTTATTTCTTAATTTAAGTGCAAGAAATGATTGGTCTTCAACTTTACCAATTGACGATAATAGCTATTTTTATTACGGAACTACGCTAAGTTGGATTTTTACAGAGCTTATGCCAAAGAATAATATCCTAACTTTTGGTAAAATTAGATTAGCATATGGTAAAACAGGTAATGATGCTGACGTATACCAAACTAGCACTCGTTATATTCAAGGGTACGCAAATGGTTACTACGGATTGGATATTGCTAAGTTCCCTATGAATAGCACCAATTCCTTTATTTCTTCAACTATTGCAGGAAGCACAACATTAAGCCCAGAAATGACAACAGAGTCAGAAATTGGAATGAACATGCAATTCCTAAACGGGCGTATTGGATTAGATGCTTCGTATTACAATAGAAAAACTGACAAACAAATTTTTGAATTGCCAGTTGATCCATCAACTGGATTTTCTACAAATGTGTTAAATTTCGGAAAAGTTGAAAACAAAGGATTTGAAATGCTCCTTAATACTGTTCCTGTTAAAACAAATAATTTTAGATGGAATCTTGATTTTAACTTTGCTATAAACAAAAACAAAGTGTTGAGTTTGCCAGAAAGTGTTGAAGGAGGAAAAGTTCAAATATATAGATTTACTGCTGGAAACGATGCTGTATATATGTATGCCGAGGAAGGAAAAGCAATGGGTAGATATTACACATATTTACCCCAATACGTCGAAGATCCTCAAAGTGAGTATTACGGCAATATCATTGTAGATTCAGATGGTCAACCTGTAAAGAGCGACAACGTAGAAGATACTGGGCTAGATATGAATCATGATTGGACAGGCGGTGTAACTACAACCTTCTCTGCTTATGGATTTTCATTAAGTGCTGCCCTTGATGTTCGTTATGGAGGTACAATGTTTTCTCGCACTAAGAATTTGATGCAATTTACAGGAAATGGAATTGTTACAACTTATAATGATCGTAATCCGTTTATTGTTCCAAATTCAGTTCAGGCAACCGATGGTGGATACATAGAAAATGATGTTCCTGTTAAAATGACAGACGGTAGCATGCAGGATTATTATGACAAATACGGATATGGTAATATGGGATTAGCATATTTGGTTGATCGAACCTATGCAAAACTTAGAAATATTACGCTTTCTTATAATATTCCTAGAAAGTGGATAAATAGAACACCATTAAGCGATGTTTCTTTGTCAGTTTTCTGTAACAATGCATTCATATGGACTGCGGAAGATAATTATTATGTAGACCCAGAAAGTAGCACAACAGGAACAGATTTGGAAGGTCAATTTGGAGAGTTATACGTAAACCCGGCAAACCGAATTTACGGCTTTAACCTAAAAATAACATATTAAAATTTTTGCAATGATGAAAAACATTATATTCATATTTATCTTGATATTGGGCATCACATCATGTGATAATTATCTTGATATTAATCAAGATCCCAATTCACCGAGCGAAGAGAATATTACAGCAAATATGATACTTCCTGGTGTTGAAATGAACATTGCATCCAGCTATGGTAATTTCTTAAGAATTGTTGGAGGATATTATGCCCAACATTATTCTCATAACTTTGGTACTAGCAATTATTTAGATTATTCTCAATTTAAAATGTCAGCTACAAGATCTAGTAACACGTACGCTCAACTTACTACAAGGACATTAAACAATCTAAAAACTATCTTAAATCTTTCTGAACAAAAAGAGGAATGGGGTACCTATTTAGCCGCAACAACATTAAGAGCTTTTACATATCAGGTTTTAGTTGATTGCTACGGCGAAGTACCTTATTCTGAAGCCTTAGACATTAATAATCTTGCACCCAAATACGATAATGGTGTCGATATTTACCAAGGAATTCTTACTGAAATAGACAATGCATTATCGAAAGCTTCTAGCACTGATGTTGTGGCAACAAACTTTTTATTTGGAACTACGACTGCAGCAGAATGGATTAAATTTGCTAAGGCTCTGAAACTTAAAATACTTATGAGAATGAGTAGCACTATGGATGTAAGTTCTCAATTGGCGACTTTAATCGCAGAAAATGATTTCCCATCAACTGATGTTGCTTTTGATGGCATATGGGCTGATGAAACAGGTAAGGCTAGTCCATATTATCAAGAAGAATATGCTAGTTATTTTGGTTCAACTCAAATCAACGTGGTAGCCAACTTAGCTTTTATGCAAACTATGCTCGATAGTAATGATGGTAGATCTACAAAGTTTTTTGAAAAAAGCACTCTAGGTGAATATAAAGGTGGAGTTTCTGGAGTAAACTTTAGTACTTCTACTAAGTATCAGGCGGACTATTTCTGTCGTCCTGTATTCACTTATGACATGCCTGTATATTTAATTACAGTATCTGAAATTGAATTTTTCCTTGCTGAATACTATGCAAGATATGGTTCTTCCGCAACTGCACAAACACATTATGAGAATGCGATTACAGCATCCTTTGAGTCCGCTGGTATCAGCGCTGATGCTGAAGATATCTACATAAACCAATATCCATATGACAATGCAAATTACAAAGAACTTATTGGTATACAAAAATGGATTGCTTTAGGTGGAACTAATAATTTTGAAGCTTGGTGTGAACTACGCAGATTAAAATATCCGGCATTTGGAACAGTATCAGGTGATGATATATATGATGAATCAACAGATGATTATAAAGCAGATATCTATGTACCTGGTACTTTATATACTCCTAAGAAGGTAAATACTAATATAGGAAACGATATGTTATTACAAAGATTCCCTTATGCTGAGAGCTCATCTAGTAGAAACAGTAATGTTCCTGATTATAAAGGAGATGACGCGCCTATTTTCTGGGCAGAATAAAATATTAACGATAAAAGTTCGTAAATTATGAAAAGTAAGATAATATATGGAATAGCATTTTTCGCAATTGCTTTAATTGGCTTAATAAGTTGCGAAGATGAGACCACTGGAGGATACACAGGTGTGACTATTTATCCAACACTTGATTTAGTAGGAGAGTCGCAAATTATTGTAGCAAAAGGAGCCTCTTTTGTTGAGCCGGGGTTTAGTTCGATATTAGATGGAGAAGATGTATCAGATCAGGTTGTTGTTTCATCTGATGTTAATACAGATGTACCAGGTGTTTATACTATAACTTATGAAATAGTTAATCCTGATGGTTATCCAGTAAGTAAAAGCAGAACAATATACGTGGCAGACACTACTCCGTCTCCTATTGCTACAGGCATGCATAATGTTTTAGGTGACACACATAGAATTAATAACAACAGCAATGCAAGGACTGATTTTAGTGGATATGACATCTTAATTTTGCAGACAGAACCAGGCATTTATTATTGTTCTGATTTAATTGGCGGATACTACGATCAAAAAGTTGGATATGGTTCCAACTTTGCAATGACCGGATACTTTCAATTAAATGCAGATAATACTCTAACTTTGATTAGTAGTAGCGTATCTGGT
>JBNKGY010000079.1:0-16334 GCA_050290065.1 Marinilabiliaceae bacterium | reverse complement strand
TTAAATGAATTCTTCTCAAACGATAATGTGATTTCTGGTTTTTTCCCTTCAAGATCCAAACACCTATTACACAATTTCTGATTATTATGAGTAACACCCCATTTGTGATTATGAATTAATAACCTATGTGGAATACCATCAAAACTATCTATTTTTTTGGGGAGCTGATAAGTGGAATAAGGAAACATCAACTTATTTTCAACAAAGGTGTATTTATATAAGACATTGGCAAATTTTTGACAAGCAAAAAGCATATTTTTTATAGTATCTATACATACAGTAACACCTGTAATTTGAAATTCTGGGGTAATAATGTTTTTAAAGTGACCCGGCGAATTTACCCAACCATCAACTATTGAATTGGCCAACTCTTGATAAGTAAAAGTATTGTAAGTTCTCTTTTTATCATTTGATACAACTACCGAATTGTAAGTTGTTTTAAGTACATTCTCTCCTACACCATAGTTTTTCGCACCATAATATTTCGCTCTCAATTGTGGTGTTTTGGTTTGTGCATTTTCGTACTCGTAATGAGAAAGTTTATTATTCTTGCTCATGTAATCAGAATGGTGAGAAGATGCAATATATAAAATAGAATCATTGATAAGGCTTTTACAACTATTCACTTGCCTAACACTATCTATTTTAATCTTGATTAAATGTTCTAAATACTTTTTATTAAACTCACCATTTGTAATTGATGAATTTGGCTCTTGCCCTTTCACTATTTTAATAGAATAGAGCAAAACAAGGATGAATAATATGAAGGATAATGTTTTCAGATTGTAATATTTTGCAGGACAAACCTAAGAATATTATTTTGTTAACAACAATTAATTATTATGAATTATTCATTTCATGGAAACAACTTTTCGATTCAAACACTTCTTCCATATTATTTAACCCTTATATTATAGTGATGTAATAAATATTTAAGCAAAAAATTAATAACAACCCATACTTCATTGAATATCAGGCAGGCGTATTAATTCCATTCCTTTGTGGTCTTCTTCAATTTTTTGTAATTTATACATTCTACAAACACAATAATATTAATGCAACATGGGATCGAATAAAAAAAAAGAGAAGCATCCAAATCCTGTTTACGAAAATAATGGTAAGATAAATAAAGACTATTATTTTAATGAATTGGAAAGATTACAATTAGAATTGGTTCGGCTTCAGGAATGGATTAAAAATAAAGGCTTAAAGGTTGTAGTTATTTTCGAAGGAAGAGATGCGGCTGGTAAAGGTGGCGTTATCAAACGCATTACCCAACGCTTAAATCCAAGGATAGCCAAAATTGTTGCACTTCCTAAACCTACAGAAAGAGAAAAAACACAATGGTATTTCCAACGATATGTATCCTATCTGCCTGCAGCTGGCGAAATGGTACTTTTTGACAGGAGTTGGTATAATCGTGCAGGTGTTGAAAAAGTTATGAACTTTTGTACTCAGGACGAATACGAAGATTTTCTGAGATCCTGTCCTGAATTTGAGCGCATGTTAATCAGATCGGGTATCATTCTCATTAAGTATTGGTTTTCCGTAAGCGATGAAGAACAGGAAAAAAGATTTTTGGAACGGATCAAAACTCCATTAAAGAGATGGAAGATCAGCGATATGGATATGGCATCACGTACACATTGGGTGGATTATTCCTATGCAAAAGATAAAATGTTTCAATATACAGATACCAAGCAATCTCCTTGGTTTGTTGTGGATGGAGATGATAAGAAAAAGGCCAGACTTAATTGTATATCTCACTTATTATCCGTGATAAAATATAAAAAGGTAACATATGATAAGCTGGAACTCCCGGAATTACAGAGCAAGGAAACCTACATACGTCCGCCTAAAGATGAACAGACTTATATTACAGAGAAATATTAAGAAAATCGTTTTCTAACTTTAGTGATGCTTTTGAGTGCACTTAGTTATTCATTGTAGGAAATTTACTGACTTCTTCGTCAAAGTTTCTATATGCAGAAATAACATACTGATGATTATCGTTGATCACTTTCTTTAATTTTTGCATCACTCTCTTTATGTCTTCCAGTAATTTTTGAATGTATTCAAGGAGAGATTCTGCTTGAATTTGCATATCAATATGCAATATAAAATTTTACACAACATAAAAACAAAAAATGAAAGAGAATGTTGAAGGTATAAAGTATGCTTGTATGCATCATCTCAGATATATTTTGAATGACATTGAATTTCTATATAAATATATATCTGAAATCATTTAAATTTTTTGACTATGAGAAATAGGAAAGAGCTATCTCCTGTTGAGCGTAAAGAAATTATTAATACGCTAAAAGATCGCTTTGAGAAAAACAAGTTTAGCCACGAAAGTATAGAATGGGATAAAATACAAATGAAACTTGAGGCAAACACTGATAAACTATGGTCAGTTAATGAAATGGAAGTTACCGGAGGAGAACCTGATGTAATTGGTTTTGATGACGAGACCGGTGAATACCTTTTTTATGATTGTGCAACCGAAAGCCCCAAAGGACGCAGAAGTATTTGTTACGACCGGGAAGCACTTGATTCAAGAAAGACTCATAAATCTAAAAACAATGCAGCTGATATGGCTTCGGATATGGGTATTGAAATTTTATCTGAGGAACAATATCGATTTTTGCAGAAATTGGGGCATTTTGATTTAAAAACATATAGTTGGATTAAAACGCCACCTGAAATTAGAGATTTAGGAGGCGCTCTGTTTGCTGATTTCCGATATGGACAAGTTTTTGTTTATCACAATAGTGCTCCATCCTACTATGCTTCCAGAGCGTTTCGTGACATACTAAGAGTTTAACCTGCAATATGCATTTGACAGTATATTCCATAATCATAACTTAAACGCCTCCTGCTAACATTGCGATATCTTAAAAAATGATATAAATTGAAGTTAAGCATAGGTATCACTAGTAACAATATGAAAAAACTCAAACTCATTCTTCCAATAATTATTATTTCTCAATTCTGTTGCACCTCACTTTGGTTTGCAGGAAATGGAGTAATGGGCGATCTTATCATTAATTATCATTTGAATGAAAATGCTTTAGGTTATTTAACCTCTGTTGTTCAATTTGGTTTTATCAGTGGCACATTGATGTTTGCTATATTAACCATTGCCGACCGATTTTCACCATCAAAAGTATTTTTTACAAGTGCTATACTTGGAGCCCTCTTCAATTTGGGGGTAATATGGCAGGGTAATGGCTTAATTTCTATTCTGGTGCTCCGATTTTTAACTGGTTTTTTCCTTGCAGGAATTTATCCTGTGGGTATGAAAATAGCCACTGACTATTATGAAAAAGGACTCGGAAAATCATTGGGCTTTTTAGTGGGTGCATTGGTAATTGGAACTGCTTTTCCTCATTTATTAAAGGGAGTTACAAGTGCTTTCCCTTGGCAATCTGTTCTTATTGCCACATCTCTTCTTGCAATATTGGGCGGATTTTTAATGATTTCTTTTGTGGCGGATGGTCCTTATCGAAAACCTGGAGTAAGTATCGACTTTTCTGCCTTTTTTAATGTCTTTAAAAATGGTCCATTTCGCAGAGCAGCTTTTGGTTATTTCGGACATATGTGGGAACTATACACCTTCTGGGCATTTATTCCGATATTGCTTAAAACATACCAAACGATACACCCTCAAACCAATTATAACATTCCGGTTTTATCATTTCTGATTATTGGCATTGGAGGTTTAGCATGCATTATTGGTGGGTATATATCGCAAACGGTTGGAACAAAGCGTACAGCCTTTACCGCTTTACTATTTTCTTGCATTTGTTGTCTTATCTCTCCTTTGATTATAGTGCAAAATCTTGATGGTATATTCATAGGATTTCTACTTTTTTGGGGGATGGTTGTTATTGCAGACTCTCCTTTATTTTCAACATTAGTTGCTCAACATGCAAATCCTGAAATCAAAGGAACTGCTCTTACCATTGTAAATTGCATTGGTTTTTCCATAACCATTATCAGTATACAATTAATCAGTGCCATCAGACAAATTACTGATTCAAATTCAATATATATGATACTGGCAATTGGTCCTGTTTTAGGTTTAATTGCAATGTCCACAAAACATAAGGTACCACATTCTTCAACATGAAATATCAAAGGAAGTTTCCTATTTTTTAGAGGTTAAATTGTATAAACAGAATACAATTACTTATTTTTTACCCCCAAAGGATTTATTTTCCAATTCGATGACTTCCAAATCCTTGATTTCACCTTTATCCAACGAAAATCGGATGGCTGTACGAACGGCATGAAAACCGGATAAGCCTGCTGCACCAGGGTTGATGTGTAAACAATTGATCTTATCGTCGTAAATGACTTTTAATATATGAGAATGACCTGTAATAAAAAGCTTTGGAGGATTTTTAAATATTTTTGATTTAACTTGAGGAGCATATTTACCAGGATATCCACCTATATGGGTCATCCATACATCAACACCATCGCATTCGAATCGTAAATGTTCATCCAGCGTCCTGCGTAAGACTGCATCGTCTATGTTACCATATACAGCTCGTGTTGGTTTTATATCACGCATAGCATCTAATACTTTTATATCACCAATATCTCCGGCATGCCATATTTCGTCGCAATTAGCAAATAATTCTTCAAATCTCGGATCAAAAAAAGAATGGGTATCAGATAAAAGTCCTATTCTGGTCATACAGCTATTTTATTTTGCCCGAAAATAGTGTAATTTAGATGAAAGACAAAAGTATTAAGATGAAAGACTGAAGACTCATTTTTGTTTCAACAATGAAAATAACTATTAAGCTGATAAGCAAAATCTTGATATCCTGAGTTCGATTAAAAATTATACCGTTTAAAATGAAAAAATTAATATTAGTCCGACATGCCAAAACAGAGCAGTTACTTGATTATAATAAATCAGATTTCGACCGCAAATTATTGCCTCGTGGTCATAAGGATTCTACACTTATTGCTGACCAATTAAAAAACAAAGGTTATATACCTGATTTATTTATCACAAGCAGTGCCAAGAGAGCCCGTCAAACTGCTGAACTATTTGCTTTAATCTTAGGGCATGATACTGATAATATTAAGAAGGAACAATTTATTTATGACGGCTACACCACCTCCGATATGTTATCCTACTTAGAAAAATTTGATGATAATATAAATACCATTATATTATTTGGACATAATCCGGATATTGCCAGCTTAACCATTAACTTGATCAATGAAGATATTTGGCATTTCCCGACAAGCTGCACAACAGCCATAAGATTTGAAGTGGATAGCTGGAAAGATATTAAAGCCAGAGAAGGAAAAATGGAGTTATACCTTTATCCTAAAATGCTTAAGTAGGCAATAAGCAGTAGGCAGTAAGCAGTACACAGTTAGCAGTAGGCAGTACACAGTTAGCAGTAGGCAGTCAACTGTAGGCAGTCAACAGTAGGCAGAGAACAACAGTGAACCAACTGAAGACTGAAGACTGAAGACTGAGGACTGAGGACTAAATACTGAGAACTGGAAACTGAGAACTACTAACGAATTACCCCAGATCCTATCAACTCATCATCTACGTACCAGGCAGCAAACTGACCGGCAGTAATCCCTCTTTGAGGAGTATCAAAAACAGCATACATACCATTGTCTCTTCGGTGAATGACGCCATCCTGCAATGGCTGACGATAACGAATACGGATTTTTAACCTGCGGCTTTCTCCTATTTTCATGGCTAAATCAGGTCGAACCCAATGTAACTCATCAGCATTTACTTTTAAAACCTGACGAAATAAACCTGGATGTTGCTTTCCCATGCCTACATATATCTGATTATAAGTAATATTGGTTCCAATAATAAACAAGGGTTCAGGAAAACCTCCAATATTTAATCCTTTACGCTGACCTATAGTATAAAAATGAGCTCCCCCATGCTCTCCTACTCTCTTTCCAAATTTAGGATGAAAAGCATATGGTTGAGAAAGGTCTTCAAGAAGCTCATCTGTAGGATTATCGAAAGCTTTTTGCCAATCACGATCAAATAGTTCAGAATCCTTATCAATAATAAAAACCTTACCTTTTTTTGATTCCAGCTTTTGCTGAAGAAACACCGGTAAATCAACTTTACCCACAAAGCAAATCCCCTGAGAATCCTTTTTATGCGCAGTAATCAGGTTTAGTTCATTGGCTATTCTTCTTACCTCAGGTTTTACAATATCACCAATAGGAAACAAAGCCTTGGTCAATTGTTCCTGCGAAAGCTGACACAAGAAATAGCTCTGATCTTTATTATTATCACTCCCTGCTAACAATCGATGATACTCTTTACCATCCTTCTCAATGGTCTCTTTTCGGCAATAGTGTCCGGTAGCAACATAATCGGCACCCAACTCAAAAGCCTTATCCATGAATACATCAAACTTAATTTCACGATTACATAAAACATCAGGGTTTGGTGTGCGCCCCTTTTCGTACTCACTAAACATATAGTCAACTACGCGAGCTCTGTATTGATCACTTAAATCAACAAAATGAAAAGGTATATCCAACTTTTTTGCCACAGACATTGCATCAAACTTATCATCCAACCATGGACAATCAGCCTCAAGTACTCCAGTGGTATCATGCCAGTTTTTCATGAACAGGCCAATCACTTCATACCCCTGCTCTTTAAGTACATAAGCAGCAACACTTGAATCCACTCCACCTGATAATCCTACAACAACCTTCTTCTTTTGCATTTTGATTTCTGTAATAATAAAATTAAGGGCACAAAGATAAACTATTCTTTTGGAAAATACATTCTGTTGATGTATCGCTTCTCTGAAATCATATTTTTGTATAAAGTAATTTATACAAAGCTTTTTTTCATGTTATAATCTATGATATTAGTTGAATTAAGGGAGATAAAATATGATAAGAAATGAATTTATCTGCGTTGCAGTATTATGAATATTCAGTCAAATTTGCGCTGATGGATTTTATGATTACTTTGTATTATCAGATCTGAGAGTAATATTTTAATGAAAATAGAATTAAGCGATAGTTTCAGAACATTTATAATATTAGTAACGTATACTCCCGGACTTATACTTCCAACGATCACCAAAAACACAAATAATGAAGACAGTATTATTCTCACTAGGCCTAACGCTATTCTCCATATCGATTCAGGCTCAAAATGTATGGACATCAAGAGACTCATCTTTAGTTTCAAAACATGAGAAATCATTAACCCTTGCAGAAGCTAAACTTAAAAAAGCGGAAGTTAAAGTAGCTTATGCTGATTCTCTGAAAGGGATTGGATCAACACAATTGAATGAAGGTAAATCTTTGAAGAAACAATTGAGTAGCGAAACTAAAACACTAAAAAAGGAATACACTGTTGCTCGTAAACCATACGTAAAAATATCAAAGTCAAAAAATCGAGATGAAGCCTCTGAGGCTAAAGCTGAATTAAAAAAGATTGACAGTCAATATAAGATTGATGCCAAAGAACTGGCGAATAAAGTGAAAGTAAATGATAAATTAATTAGTACTGGAACACGAAACTTAAGCAAAGGTAAAACCTATTCAAAAACATATGGCAAATCACTAAAAGATGCTCAAGATGCATACGATTATGCTAGAGATGATTTAAAATATACACTGGAATATTTAAATGAAGACCCACAGGATAATGAGAAAAGAAAAAATAAAAGATAATATTATTTGTGGATTGCTTTTGAAAAAGCCTGTTCCAGAAGATTGGAACAGGCTTTTTTATGCAATTACAATTGTATTTTTTAGGATTGCTTAATTAACACAGCTTTAGCCTCATCGTATTTTGCCACCTTCTCTAAAAATTCTACAAACTCATTATATTTTTCTTTAGGATACTGACCTTTCCTGATTTTTAAGGCTCTCTCATAAATTATCTTTCCATCTGCCAATTTAGATTCGCATTTATAGGTTCCAAATTCAGAATCAACATTCACTGGGTCTGGAAGAGCTTCTATAGAAAATCCATTGGGAATTATATAAGTAACAGAATCATTCTCGCTATATGGCCGTGAAATCATCATTGGAGATTTTCTATGACGAGAATATGGGGGAATTTGTGATGTTTTATTCATGGTATTCAAATTAAAGAACAGCCTGTCCCCCATTTTACTGGCAAATGATGGTATTGACAATTTGAGATATTTATCCAACCATGGTTTTCTCTCCTTATGAGCAGTAATTTTATAATCCAGCAAATCAAATTGTGGTATATGAATGGACTTGATTACTTTCTTCCTTCTATCTACCTCATCCATTATTACTAATCTATACTCATCTCCATATAAAGCACCTTTATAAGTTAACGTTGACTCACCTTTTGCAGACCCATCCAGAAGAACCTCAAAACTACCTACCAGTTTCTGATTATTTTCATCAATGTTAAAAGCAGGTGTTTTTACAATTTTTCCGCCATCTTCATCAATTAATAGAACAGGTCTATCATCAGTAAAATCACCCAAATAACCACATGGCGAATATGGACTAGTACATTCTAACCATATTGTATCATTCTCTAGAGGAACACAGGTAATAATATGGTTAAAGTAATCACAAACAAAATCTATGTCGGAAAAATCTTCCTCACCTGCCTGAACTAATGTATAACAGGCATTGTATCCGAATTTATGTAATAATGAAACCACATAATTCGACAGTGCTTTACAGTCTCCATATGATAATCTATCCACCGTTTCTGCAGGAAAAGGTTGTTGCCCCCCAATACCTTCCTGAATACTAACATATCTATTCTTATTCTGAGAATATTGATAAATCTTAGCTATTTTTTCATAATCACTCATTTCATCAGTCAGCATTGTGGCAATATGTTGAATTGTTTCCTCCGGAATTCCATCTCGACCTTTATTCAAATCAAAAATGAATTTTCCATAGCTATTCCATGATTCAACGTTTCCATGGTAACCTTCCAATTCAAAACGATCTGGGGCAATATTTACACATGGCAACCAGGATTCTGAATATCCGCTTAGCACCTCTTTCTGAGGTGCTTCAAAATTATTCAAACTCCATGATACTTCTTTAATCCCATTATTAATTTGTTTTATTTTTTCTTCTGAAAGGTTTAATTCTTTATAGTGGTATTTATAATCAACTGGTGTTTTAATTTGATAAAACAATTTTTCCACGGCTGTATTGTACCCCATAAAAGCATACCAACCATGAATATAATAAGATGAATTAAACTTTTTTTTCCAGGTATATACTACTGTAAATGGATAAACTGCATATTTAGGATCAATCTTTTTTACCCTGCTATCTTCATATAATGAAAACCCGGAAACCGCAGTAAAATCAATTATTTCAGATGTTGGTATTGATTTAACCTTCTTCCCATCAGCATCATAAACAATTGCATTAATATCACTGATACTACTTAATTTATTGTATCCTTCTCTAAACAGCGCTTTATCTTTACCACTCTCTTTTAATATGGTAATAGCTAAATTTTCATGATAAACGATTTTGCCTTCTGAGATTACCTCAAGAATTGTTTTGGATTCCCTAATCACAGCATCAGCTCCTTTTAATAATTCCTGAGGAATAGTTGAAACCGGATATACAGGATCTTTCTTTGCTGATATATTAGCCATAAAAATAATGGCTAATAAAAATAAACTATAACGAAGCTTCATCTTCACTCTTTTTGATTACAACAGGTTCTGCTTGTTTTTCAATAATTAATGCATATAATTGTTTTAGGTAGCCATATTCATTAGGTAAAAACAATTCCTTATTTATATTAATCTTATACAATACATTTAACATATTCCCGACAGTTGTATAATTAATTATAACTGAACCAGCCTGCTCTGGTAATACAATACGTGATGGTTCGGGCACTGTATTAAATACATATCCTTCTGGTATCCTAATTGTTGACATCACTAATTTTTCTCTTTGATAAGCAAAATCCACGGGATAACTCCTTTCTTCAAGTTTGAATGGATTATCTTCAACCTTGTCAAACACAAAAGGATTTATCATTACCAAATCTCCAACCTTTTGCACAATGTTATTGACTTTAATTGAATACTCCTCTGTGATTGGTTTATAAATTGAATCTAAATCAGATACAGTAAACTCCTTTACCCTCAATCCGGGATGTTGAATTTCTAGATTCTTTAAATAATCATCCTCACTTGCAAAAGCCTGATATGCCTTTCTAAAGTCAAAAGCTGCATATTCAAATTTTTTACACTCCAGTGTCCCTTCTGCTTCTAACTCATTATTTAACTGCAGATTATACACATATGATTCTTTATCTTTTTTATCTGTTTTTAAGTCAATCCACTTTCCACTTTGATTATTTATCAATCTACCTGATTTATTTAAACATCGTACTGGTAACATATCGGCCGGCATTAATTCTTCAGTAGCATCAAGCATATACTCCTGGTCTCCAATTTTTGCACGGACAAACATATAATTCAGCTTATCCAAACTTGGGTAAAAAGCATGTAATTGACCATTTTTTCTTGTACTTATAGCAACTGGTAATGCATATATATCTAATTTTTTAAGTAGCTGATATAACAACATATTAATTTCGGCTGAATTGGCTTTTTTATCTTTAAAAACACCACCAAGGTGACCTTCTGATGCATATAACGATTCTATTTCATTCCACTTCACTTCTTTAATAGCCTCATATGCCGCTATCATTTTATCATGCGGATCAGTGTATTTTTCTTCAATTTCCTTTTTTATACTTGATAATGAACCAACACCATTAGTTAAGGCTCCTCCAAATCCCTCTCGCCCTCTAAGTACTTTATTTACAGCTTCCCATGAAGTAGTAAACCCCTTGTAATAACCAGGTATGAAAAGACTCAAAATATCGAATTCAAATTTCGCTAAGTAATTCTCTTTGGAATCCATATAAGGCTCAGACTTAAAAGCAGGCATGTTTTCCACAAAAAACTTATTCCCCTCTGATTGAATTGTAATAAAACCACAGGATCTTTTTCTATAATCGACAACGTTACTACTTTCCAGAACTAACTCACAGTATTTTACAGGGATCTCTCTTTGAAATGAAAATTCACCCGGTAATAAAAACTGGGTTGTTTCAATATCGTATACACTACCAACTTTTACATTAGGTAATGCCACACGCATATTGTAATAATCTTCTGTAATCTTTAGCTTAAAAACAGATTCGTTTTTCAACCTTTCTTCTTCTATTTCTCCATTAACCAGATTATATACTTTTCCTCGAACTTGCATATCCTCTTTACCAGGAAAGGAAAACTCAGAAAGTGAAACACCTGCCTTCTTTAATATCTTCACCCTGGTAATAGTAGTAAAATTATAATTATTACTATTAAAGTACCCATACTTACATAATACAACTGCAGTCGCACTGGTATCTGGTTCGTATACAGTCATTTTAAGGTCTTTGATATCTACTCTACCAAATTTAATTGGTGCCTTGGCAAAACTTAACTGACAGAGAATAAACAAGAAAGTAATAATTGAAGGAATTCGCATTTTCATAACAAATATATTTAGGATTTAATAAATCAGCCGGCAAAATTAAACAAAGCTAATTAATAAAAAAGTGAATTTGTGTTAATAAAGGGGGATTTATCAATTTAATTTTATTCAAAATAAGTCCAAACAATGTCAAATAAATAAGATTAAAATCTACCTATTTTCTTCTAGTATTACTAATATATTCTTTCTTTTTATTTATTTCAATTGAGATTAATGAGATGGATAACCAGATAATAAACAGACAGAAAGTTAATTGTGAATTCCTTGGATAGAATGCAAAATATAAATAGCCAATAACTATATTTGCCCCCTACAAAATTAGAAAACTCATAACTAATGTATACAGCAAAGTATTTAAAAGAATTTACCAAACAAGTATTTTTAAAAATGGGGAGTAGTGTTGATGACGCTGAACTGGCCTCGGAAGTACTCATTTCAGCAGATTTAAGAGGTGTTGATTCCCATGGTGTTGCAAGACTAAGTGGTTATGTAAGATTATGGGAAGCAGGCAGATTAAATGCAACACCTGAAATTAAAATTGTTCATGAAACTCCAAGTACCGCTGTTGTTGATGGAGATTTAGGTGCTGGATTAGTAGTGGCCCCAAAAGCTATGAAAATAGCGATTGAAAAAGCAAAAACAGCCGGTACAGGTTGGGTGGCTGTTAAAAATTCAAATCATTATGGTATTGCTGGTTATCATTCAATGCTTGCTTTGGAGCATGATATGATTGGATGGTCGATGACTAATGCCAGTCCTTTGGTATCTCCCACTTTTTCGAAGAGTAGATTTTTAGGAACAAACCCTATATCTGTTTCGATACCGGCTGATAAAGAACCTCCGGTAGTTATTGATATGGCAACCACTCCTGTTGCCAACGGAAAGCTAGAGGTACTTCAGCGTAAGGGAGAAGATATTCCTTTAGGATGGGCTCAGGATAAAGATGGCAACCCATCTAATGATGCTGCAATTTTAAAAAAGGGTGGTGCAATGCTCCCTCTTGGTAGCGACAGGGTTCATGGTAGCCATAAAGGCTATTGTCTTGGTGGATTGGTTGATATTTTATCGGCAGTTTTACCCGGAGCCAACTACGGACCATGGGTACCTCCATTTGTTTCATATGTTCCGGTGCCCGAAAATCCGGTTGGAGATGGCATAGGTCACTTTTTAGGCGCCATGCGTATTGATGCCTTTCGACCTGCAGATGAATTCAAAACCCATATGGATAACTGGATAACCACCTTTAGAAATGGAGAACCTTCTGAAGGAAACGAAAAAGTTCTGATCCCCGGAGACCCTGAACGTGAGTTAACAGCTCAAAGACTAAAGGAAGGGATTAATTTACTTCCTCCGGTTATAGAAGATTTAAAAAAGATTGGAGAATCTTTAGGAGTTGAATTTTTATAGAGATAAAATCGATTAATTAATTATTGATACAGAAAAGCTACCTGACATATTGTTGAGTAGCTTTTTTCTTTTGTAAACTAAATAGACCAATATCCCAATAATATTAGCGTTATAATTTCATTCTATGAAATTTATACTGCGTTACAAAACATCGTCGTAACTATGGTTATGCAACAATTTATTTCATGATTATTGCTTCACTCGGCATAGCTTAAGCAAGCTTGGCTACGGTCTCGTTTATCGCAATAATTTGCGTCTTGTATAAACTAAATTATTTAATGCCAGCCTCATAGTGAAATTGGTAATAACCTAAAATTAAAACATATTAACGCACAAAATTGGTATAGGAATTTGGAAAGTGAAAGTTAGAGTTAATCCTCAGTAGGCAATTGTGTATGGATTATTCAAAACCTTTTATACGTGAAAAAGGCCATCGTTTTGGGGAAAACACTGGCCTTTTCATTCTCAACTAACACAACACACAAAATTCATTTGTTATAATAACACACAACACTAACAAATGAATAGTTAATATTTTAAACTTATCGATTAAAAATCATCATACAAGATAATGATAAATCTTTCAAAAAGCAATACTTCATATTATTGGCAACAAAACTAACAAAATGAATGATACCTGCTGTATTTTATTGATTAATCGATGTAATCTTTACACTTATAGTAATTATTGATTCATAAATCCTTGCTCTTTGAGCACGCTTAGCAAAACTTCGCTAAAATGTATATTATCTTGTTTTTTATATCTAATATCGGTAAAAACCTGTGCTAAACTTTCCTTATTATTCTCCTTAATAAAATTGATATTTTCGGGTAATTGCTCCTTATTAGCATATAAATTTCGGATGTCATTATCTGAATAATCTTTATAGGATTCCTTGTGAATAACCCCTTCCAATGGTAGACGATCTACTAATTTAGGAATTTCCTCCGGGTAACCAATTGTAACCGTGGTAATAGGAACTACTCCTTTGGGTAAGTTTAGTACCTCAATAATTTTATCAGCTGTATATGTGGTTGTACCTAAATAACATATTCCCAACCCTTTATCTTCAGCAGCAATACAAACATTTTGGGCAACTAATAAGGCATCAACAGCACCTGTAACAAAGGATAGAAAATTATCATATCCGGGAGATGCATTATTTAAATGACACCATTTATTAAACCTGTTGTAATCTGCACAAAAAGTAAGAACAACTGGAGCTGTTTTTACCATTGGTTGATTAAAGTGACAAGGAGACAGTAATTGTTTATTCTTTTCATCTTTAGTAACAACAATACTATATACCTGCATATTCCCTGTTGTTGAAGCTCTAACACCTGCGTTTAAAATTTCATCTAAAAGATCATCCTCAATAGGTTGTGAGGTATACTTGCGAATAGTTCTGTGATTTAACAAAGTATCAATCATGATTGTATATTTTTTATTGGTACAAATATAACCAGATCTTAATATTTTCAGATTCTACACGATGTATATAATAAACTTAATCTATAATTCCAGGTCTCTCTAAAACAAAAAGGCCTTTCTTAATAAAAGAAAGACCCATTTGCATCATCACCAACAAAATATAAAACTTAATTTATATAATTTTTAATTTCTTAAGTTCATCTACTAATAATTGCTTATTACCTTCTTCCATAGTACATAAAGGTCCTCTGAATATTTCTTTTACCATTCCCATCTCAGCCAATGCTGTTTTTATTGGAATTGGGTTAGATTCAATAAAACACAAATTCATAAGATTTTGATATTTGTAGAAAATTTCTCTAACTTTCACAACATCACCCTTTAATGAAACCTCCATCAACTCACGGTAATCTTTGGGAATAATATTAGCAACAACTGAAATACAACCATCAGCTCCCAATAAGTTAGCAGAACTGGCTAAAAAATCATCTCCACTATAAACTAAAAATCCCTTAGGTGCATTTTGTATTATTTCAGTAAAATAAGATAATTCACCAGCGGCTTCTTTAACTGCTACAATTCCTTCAAAATCCTTAGCCAATTGAACTACTGTTTCAGGGGTTAAACCAGCTCCGGTTCTTGATGGTACATTATATAATATAATAGGTATATCAACTGCTTCTGTTAAATCCTTAAAATGATTATAAATTCCTTTTTGCGTAGGTTTATTATAATAAGGTACTACAACTAAGGCTGCATCAGCTCCTAACTCTTTTGCTTTTTGCGTTTTTTCAATAGCTGTTTGTGTAGAATTACTACCACTACCGGCAATTACAGGAATTCTCCCATTAATAATTTCAACGGCTCTGGCAATCAGAGCTTCGTCCTCGTCATCTGATAATGTGGGGGTTTCTCCTGTTGTACCACAAACTACAATACCATCGGTTTTGTTATTTAAATGAAAATTGATCAATTGGTCATAAGCTTCCCAGTCTATCTCTCCTGATTCAAGAAAAGGCGTTACTATTGCGACAATTGATCCTTTAAGTGTAAATGCCATATTATTATATAATTATAAATCGTTCTTAAATTTACATAGGTATGTAAAATTAATGATTCGGTATCAATTAATCATACGATATGAAAATTAATAAGCGCAAATATATATCTGATACTCCAATTGTGAAAATTAATTCATAAAATAAACTAAATTATAACATTTTGTTAATATTTTAACATTGATTATCTTTACAAACAAAACCAGTACAATACTAAATACATATATGGTAACAATTCCTCAGGCTGTAGAAATGATAATTAAAGAGAAGCCATTTATATCAGAAGCATTAGCAGATGGGCTTATTAATATATCCGCACTTGCAAGAAACATTAAACCTGATGTAGAAAAAATCATTCATAAAGAGACAAAACAAGGTGCCTTGGTTATGGCTTTAAACAGGTTAGCCCCTCAAATAAATTCTACAGTTAATAAGGATATTGACAAGATGAGATCTATGCTTGGAGATATCATTGTACGTTCCGATTTAACAGACTACACTTTTCGTAATAGTAATACATTGGTGAAGTGCCACATGCGAGTTTTTGAATCTATTGAGAACCACAATGACATATTTTATACTTTAGTAAGAGGTGTTCATGAATCAAATCTGGTGATTAGTAGTTTTCATTCCGGAATAGTAGAAGATTACTTTATACAAGAAGAACTTTTAGGGAAATCTAGAAATCTATCTGCTATTACATTAAAACTTCATGAAAGCAATTCTCATGTTCCTGGTTTTTATTATCACATATTGAAATCAGTTGCTTGGGAAGGTATAAATATTATTGAAGTTATTTCAACTACAAATGAATTTACAATAATTGTGAATGATGAAGATGTGGATCGCGCATTTTCTGAATTAAAGAA
>JBNKGY010000078.1:0-16775 GCA_050290065.1 Marinilabiliaceae bacterium | reverse complement strand
TTTCATAATTTTCAGTTGAATCTCACTATTTATAGGCGGTCTGAATCCAAAATTTTATGTCGAACTCAGGTTATTACAATAAAGATTCGTTAATTTTTATTGTGTATTAGTTTTAATTTAGCATCTGTTCTCTTTTTGTAACTCACTATTTAACAAGTGTTATTGCCTCATTGGCAATTTGTTGGAACCGTTACTTCAACCAAATATAATTTATATATATTTTAAATTAGAGAAAGGTCGCGAGCTGACCCAAATACATATGTATCTTTGTGCTTTATTTTATAAAAAATTATGTGAAGTCATTTTGAGTGTACATAATTATTATATTAAAGTTGATAGTTAAAATGGATTATAAAATGTGCTGTAAGTTTAATTGGATCAAAGTATTGGTGTTAAGCTTATTTGTTATAATATATAATGTTGAAATTTACGGTTCAAATAATGATGATATATATACAGAATTCCAGATTCAAGGAAGCTTAATAGTTGAAAATCCACAATCAATTACAGTTGGATCAAGTTCATCTGTTGTATATTATCTTAAAGCCGCAGACGGAGTATCCAGTTTTAGCTGGGAGGTAAGTTCGGATAATGGTTTAAGCTGGCAAGAGGTCGGAGAAAACAGTAATGTACTTATTGTTGAAAATGTTTCCATAAATCAGAATAATAGCCTTTATCGTTGTACTGTTACAGATGGAAGTATTACAGAAGTATCAGAATCGGCAAGACTAAATGTTGGTGAATGCAATTTTACCTGTGATGCAGGGCCACAGGTAAAATCCATTTGTGGTAATGGAGCTCAGAATTATTTGACATTTTCATTATCCGGAACCTCAAATGCCTCTCATGTTTTATGGGAGGAGCATAATGGAGCCGGGACTATTAATAACCCAAATACTTTAAATACTGAATATAAAATAAATCAGCAAGATAGAGGAAAGGTTCTTGTGTTTACTTTAAAAGCCTGGGACACGGATAACGGTATTTTCTTTTGTGATGTATTTAAATTAGAGATTAAAGAAAATAATGATTTTTTTGTTGAGCTATCAGAAGGACAGAATAATATACCATTCGACGATGATGATTACAACGGGACTGTTAATTTATTGAATGTGGATTTGATTCCGGTAAAATATAGTTCAGTTGATCCTGAAATACAAAAAAAACCATTTAAAGAGAGTAACACATTATTAAGTTCAGGCGGAGAGGATAATATTATTAGTGAATTACTAATAGATTTAAAATTGCAGGATATGCCTTTAAATCTAAGTCTTTCTTCAGCAGGATTATATTTAAGAACGACATTTGGTGGAGAAGAAGGGTTGATGGACGGAGACCTGTTAGAAGTATACCCTATAGATGAAAAATGGGATCAAAATAATGTTACATGGGATACTAAACCCAGAATATTGCCCACCTTAATTCCTGTTAAATCACATAGTGAATATTACACTAAGTTAAATGGGGAGGAAGTGTTTGTTAAGTATTTTTATTTTGATATAAAATCATTGGTGGAAAAATGGTACAGCGGAGAAAAGGAAAATTTTGGTTTATATGTTAAGATTAAGGACATTGGGAATATTAATAACGAAATAAAATTTACACAAACTAATAATAATTTAAATAGATTGAGTTGCTATACATATGCATGGTCGGGGTCACTTGTGTATTTGTGTAAGAATCAGGAATTAGGAGTTGCAGTTAATAGTTCTGTTGAAGGAGAATATAGTTGGGGTGGATATGGTTTAACAAATAATGTTGGCGAAACTCAAACCATCGCATCTCATAATAGTATGACATATCCCAATAATACAAGAATTTATAAGGTTAGTGGTAATTTTAGTGGATGTAGGTCTGATTATTACTTCTGGACAGCAAAAACCCCAATTGTAACCGCGTCAGGTAATGTTTGGCAAATAGATGGGTCAATATTAGATGAATCACCATCTAATTTTATGATTAATGGGATATCAGCTCGGCATAAGGTTAAAACGATTAATTGGACTCGAAATGGCGATACCCAACCATTTATTAATGGGAATAAAGTTTCGGCAACATATGTAACATCTAAATCTGATTTTGGAAAATATATTAGTCTCACAATTAATGTAGAATCAGAAAAAAATTGCGACACAGAAACATTAACCAAGGATTTAAAAGTTAACTACCCCTTATTTCCTTATGCAGGAAATGATATTGTTATTTGTGCGGGTACAGATGTTACATTTACAAATGCAACTACAACTTACAATGTTGATGATATTCATATTGACGAAGCTTTAGGGTATGTTAACCGAGTTGAGTGGTCTGTTGATAATGGAGAAGGTTATTTTGACGATAATACCAAATTACAAGCAACTTATATCCCATCACCAAACGATAGAGAGGTTGTTTGTACATTAAAAGTTTATAGTATTGGCGATTTTAATTATAAGACGAATAGTGTAAAGATTAGTTATGTTTCCGATGAAGGATTTTCTTTGGGTGTATATGAAGGTGCTACAATTGGAGAATTATTTACTTTCAACAAAATCGTTTACGGAAATTTAGTAGATGCTGAAATATCAATTGAAGGGCATGATCCATTGTTAAAAGATGTTCACGGATACCCAACATTTACTCCTACAATGGATGATTTAAGACGAGGTTATGTTACTGTAAAAGTATGGTCACCAGCTTGCTCAGATATTAATATTTCCAGCACATTAAAAGTTATACCATCAATTGAAGGGAGTACAGGAGGTAATGTTGAAACATGTTCAGGTACTGCAGTGCAACTTTTGGCCTATGGAGGTGAACGATATGAATGGATACCAGCTGAAGGATTAGATAATAATCTGATATCAAATCCTATGGCTACTTTGTTGGAGAGTAAAGAATATACCGTTAGGATATATAAAAATATTGACGGTGAAGACTTCTTTATTGAAAAGAATGTAAATGTTAGGATTAATGAGTTGCCTATAGTGTCTATTAATGAATTTGAACCTAACGTATGCCCGGAAACTGTAGTAACTTTAAATGCCAATTATATTCAAAGCAACAATTATAAGTGGATTGCTTCTGGTGAGATATTAAAAGAAAGCAATAGCTTTACTTTTAATGTAAGTGAATATCCTGAAGTTGAATTACAAGTAACAAATAAATTTGGATGTTCAAATACAGGGTATGCTCAATTTAACATTCAAACTTCTGGCGATTTAGTAATTGGGCAATCAAATTGTAGTTCAAAAGAGGTTCTTGTATCAGCTAATAATTACGACACTTATTCATGGGAACCAGAAGGAGTATTTGAATGCGCGTCATGCGCATCTACAAAAATTGTAAATCCGGATAATCAAACTAAATATCGTTTTATAGGAACAGCAGGAGGTTGTACATTTGAAGATGAGTTCAAAGTAGTTTACCAACCAGCTCCAATTATTGAAGGTAAAGCAACATATAAGGTTTGTCCAAATGAAGAAGTTACTTTTGAATTAAACGCCATTGGTGAAAACTTAATATATGAGTGGACTGGTTCGGAAGGATTAAGTAATTCATCCATACTAAATCCAACTTTTTCAAGTGACCATACAGTATCATTTCAGTTAAGAGTTGTTGATGAAAATGGTTGTGAAACAAGAAAAGATTTTTTAGTTGAGGTTGTTGAGCTTCCTGCTTTAAGTCTCACAAATGGCATAAGTATGTGCAGAGGAGAGAACTATGATTTAAAGTTAAAAAATACTGCAGATTGGATAGAATGGAGTCCGGAAGATGGAATTAGTAATCCAAATAGATTTTATACATCGGTTTCTCCGGCTGTATCTACTAATTACCAGGTAACGGTTGGAAACGGGGATTGTACTCGAACTGAAAATTTCTCAGTTGAAATATTGTCCTGCTCACAGGGGGAATTCAATTATATATTTAATGAAGAGGATAATTCTGTAACCTTTGTAGCCGATGGGGATGCTGATACGTTTTATTGGGATTTCGGAGATGGTACTTCATCAACTAATGATACAGAAACAAAAGTTTATAGTGAAGTGGGGGAGTATGATGTATGTCTTACAGTAAAAGGTAAAAAAGGAACTTTTAAACGTTGTGAGCATATAAAAATCTCACCAAAAGATACTAATTGTCAATAAAGTAAAGGGTAGTGAAGAATTTGAAAGTATTTATAATTACGGTTACCATATCGGTAATAACAAGTTTAGTAACAGTATATTCTGTTCAGTATTTTACGGCTGAAAAAATTGCCTTTATCAGAACCGGATATGTATTGTCGAAGTATGATCGTATGGTAGATGCAAACAAGCTGTATGAGGAGGAAAGTACCAAAGTAAAATCCAATATGGATACATTGAGAAGCAGATGGGAAAGTTATAAGCTTATGCAGGAAAACTCAACTGGAAAAGAGCTTAAAATGGTTTCTCAAAAACTTATGATGGCAGAAAATGATTATAACAGATATTCAAATAATGCTACGCAACAGTTAGAACAAAGAAGAATTAAACTGACAAATGAAGTAATCACTGAGCTTAATGCCACAATGGATGAATTTGGAAGAATAAATAATTATAAAATCATTTTGGGTTCAACTGATAATGGAAGCTTATTATATGGGGATAAAGGAGACGATATCTCAGAAGAAATAATTCAAATACTTAATCTTAATTATAAAGATCAAAAGGGAAATTAGAATGAGGATTTGGAATTATGCAATTTTAATGAGTGTGTTGTTAGCACTTAGTTTTGTGTGGTCTTGCAATACAAGTAAAGATGGGATGGAGTATCTGCTCGAAGTAGAGAATGATAAGGATTTGTCAAATTCAGTAACTATTGGAGCATTTGAAATAAGTTCTTATTTCCGCCCCACAAAGTATCTGGCTATGCGAGAGCTAATTAAGCATGGCAATATTGCAGACGATACAACAGGACTTGAGCAGGAGATGCAGAAATATCGTAATGCTATTTATTTTGATGTGAGGATTCAGCTAAAAAACAGAGATAATATAATAATATATGGTCTTCATAATCAAACTGATTATGCTCAAAGAATAGATTATTTAAATAATGGAATTTATAATGATTTTTATCTGATAACAGAAGCAATGCACAAAATCAAGCCGATTGGACATTGTTTTCAAAACACCTTCGGAGCCGGTAACTCTTGTGATATTAGCCTGGTATTCTCTGTCGAGTCTATCGAAGCTTCAAAAAAACTCGTATTAGTTTATCAAGACCGGATTTTCGGTATAAATAACAGGGTTTATTTGCCTTATACAACAAAGTGTCTAAAATCATTTCAAAATTAGAGAAAAGTATGTCTGGTAAAACTTTTTATACGCCACATCATAAATTTGTAAAAGTAATTTGTTTGATTCTGGTAATAACCATGATAAGTGAGATTTGTCTGCCTACTATGGCTTTGGCGATGACTACAAATGGAGCATCACAGCCTGAGGTTTTCTCCTATCAGCCCGTAGATGCTACCGATAATGTAAGCTTAACTACAGGCGCTTTCAACTATACCATACCTATAACTTCTATCCCGGAGTATCCCATGGCTATATCTTATAGGTCGAGCAATAAGCCAGATGAAGAGGCAGGGATGTTTGGGTTTGGATTTCATGGTTTTTCTGGTGCCATTGGTAGAAATATGCTTGGTTTACCTGATGATATCAGAGGGGCAACGCGAAATTATCATTACCAAAATCAAAATCGTTGGTCAGCGTCAGCCGGAGCAACAATCGCAGTAGGTATTGGAGGAGAAAAAATACCAGCTTTAGAAGCTTTAGAGATTAGTGCAAGTGTTACAATTACAGGAGGATATGATAATTATACCGGAGCATTTGGTTCAATTGGTTTTGGACTGGGAGCAGGGACAAGTCTTTTAGATACAAAAAACCTTTCTGTAAATGCCGGATTGGGATTGAGTTTAATGTCTGATAGCAGAAATTCAAGAGCAACATTGGGAGCCGGAGCTGGAATTTCTGTTGGACCTAATATAAATTCTAATAAATATTGGGCAGAAGCTCTAAATCATCAAAATGCAAATCTGGTTGGCTGTGGATTTTCACAGCAAATTGGCGATAAAAGTAGTAGTATGACTGCAGCATCAACAGTAATGTCTGCCGGAATTAGTAATTTCTCAACATCAGCAGGAGGATCAGTACAGTCACTAGCACCACTGTCAAATGTTTTACCTGTTAATAAAGGATGGGGTTTATCTATTTCATTGCCAATTCCAATAGGTGGGGGTGCTGTAAAATTATCTGTAAACGGGAGCTACAACCAAAGTAAACAAGATAGAAATAATATTAATAAAAAAGTTTTTGGCTATCAGTATTTAGGAGATGTGGATAGAAAGGATAAAAAACACCTGGGAGATTTTACCATTGAGGGTGAGAATGTATTTCCAGAAGATGATTTTATCAAAGAAAAAGGCTATGATCCTCGTCTAAATCCCAGTTACCTGCAGCGTGATTATTTTGTAGCTAATGCTATGGGTTTGGGTGGTAGTATGCAACTAAATCAAGAGGAATATGGTGTTGTATCCAGGGGAATAACTCGAAATCAATATCGTGATATAGGCTTATTAAGCGTAAAAACAAGTAGAAATGAATCTTTCCCCTGGACTTCTGTTGATGAAGCTAAATTTAATGAAGCTGTCGATATTTTAAAACTATTAAAAGGAGGTAAGTCCGAGAATGATTTTGATAATGTGATGTTTAAGCATAGTAAAAAAGCAAGTCTCGTAACTGATAAACATACTTTTGGCAAAACAAAATTTAAGATGCGTGGCGAATTATCAGGGGAATTTGATTTGGCTTCAGAAAACTACTCTGATAATGAACCAAATGTATTTGATCTGGTTAAAATACAGGGATCAGGTGGGAATGTCTCTGGTTTTTTAAGAGGCGGAAGGAAAGTACCTTTGTTTGAACCTAAAACGAGTGCTAAAACACAACGCTTATTTGATGGTGCCGGAAGTATTGAATCTTCAACTCAAATTTCATATAAAACATTGGGTCAAACGATTGAAGCATATGATGCATTACTGGATAATGATCCTAATATGAAATCAGATAGAATCAACTACAAATTTAGTCAGTCATTTTATACACACAATAGTTACCAGAAGTCAAATGCTGCAAAAAACCAGAATGTAGTATTAAATGATCATCTTACTGAATTTAATATTTTAAAACATCTTAAAGAAGTTAAAGATAATTCAGAATCAGATATTTCATCGGTAATTAGTTCTATTGAAGTTAAAAATGTATCAGGTTTAAAATACATTTTTAACCTTCCTGCTTTCGCTAAGGAAACTGAATCAGTAATGTTGCAGGGAAAAGGAATAAAACCACCTGTAATTAGAGGGGATACGTATAAATCATTTGGTAATAAAAATAGGAATAAAGTATCAATTAAAGATAAATATGCTTACCCGTATGCATGGATGTTGACAGCCATCGTAGGTGAGGATTATGTAGATTTTGATGATGTACCCGGGCCTAGTGATGGTGATTTAGGATATTGGGTGAAGTTTAGGTATACCAAAACCTCAGATAATTATAGATGGAGATTTCCTTTTACCGGGATGATGTATATGTCAAATTCAATTTCCATCTATGGTGATGATATGTATAACATGACTACCGGATTAAAGGAGATTTATGTAATTTCAGAGATAGAATCATCGCATTATGTTAGTAAGTATAATTACCAAAAAAGATTTGATGGAGTTGATGCTGCAGGAAAAGTCAATGGAAATGCACATAATCCGTTGGCAGAGGGAGATCTTACTTCGGAAGAGTTATTTAGTGAAAAATACATAGGAGACAATTTTCAGTTTGCGGTAACAAGTATTGATCTATTTAAAAAACATGCTGAAGGTGAAAATTCTAAGCAGGAATCTAATTTAGATAGTCCCGGTAAAATCGTAAAGTCTACTAAATTTGAATATGATTATTCAACAAGTAGTGAAGTTCCGAATAATATTTCAAATTATTCAGGTTTAAATGTTCATCAAAGCGATGTAAGTTATTATTATAATCCGCAGCAAGGAAAGGATATTGGGACAGGTAGACTAACTCTCCGGAAAATTCAACATGTGGCCTATGATCATGATGGAGTATCCAGTGTATTACCTTCTTATAATTTTAATTATAATTCAGAAGAGTATAATCCATCCTATAACGATCGTCAAAGGGATATGTGGGGAAATTATAATAAGAATGCCTCCACCGTAGTTGATATTCCAGGTCAGTCAAAAAATGTTAAGTTGTATCACCCTTATTGTGAATATGATCCTTCCATTGCCAATGAAAATGCCAAGGTATGGCAGTTAAATTCAATAGAATTGCCAAGCGGAGGGGAGATGAATATTGACTATCAAGCTCAGTCATATGCTTTTGTTCAGGATAAAAAAGCATGTGTTATGCGAAAGCTGGAGGAGAATTCAGGTAAGGTGTTTTTTAAAGCAGGTGAATATACCAGGGTTTCAATAGATGTAGATGATATCTGCAAGGATGAAATAAGAATGTATGGAGAAGAAGCGGATTTAAAAGGACTGAGTCAAGTGATGGAGCCAGGTGAGATGCTGTATGGAGAAATTTCATTTTTCCAATCATCAATATCTCCGGATCCGGGAAAGCAATATGTTGCTAGTACAGAGGTTGAGTTAGTTGAAATTTTGAATGATATACATGTTGGTAATGATGGCAGGTACTATCAATCTATTTCGGTTAAAGCAAATCATAAAAAAGAAAATAAAGGGAATTGGGATAAGCCTCCTTTTTTCAGAGAGGTGGAGCTATATATGTATAACAATTCTGAACAAATTACTTGTATCAGGCAAACTATGCCTATGAGTTGTAGTAAGGTTGCTTATGCTCTGGAGAAAATGGATAAAATGAGCAAGGATAAGCCTTTGGTTGCCGCTAAAAAAGCAGTTACTAATTTCAGAAATATTTTTAAACCTGATGGTAAATTTAAAGGTGAAATTATTAGATGTTACGGAGAACCGGGTGCTGCCTATATAGCTGATTTATCGTTTATCAGGACGCCTGTATATAAAGCTAAGTACACCGGAACAAGGGTGAAGCAGCTTAGGTATTATGATAACTTTCAGTATGCCAGTTCTCAATTGGAAAATGAAAAAGGGAATTCATATGGTTCAGCTTATTTTTATGATGAAAATAGTGATGGTACGGGAGAGTCTGCTGGTGTAGCTACAATTGAACCGCTAGGAGGTAAGGCAATGGCTATCAATACTAATGAGTTAGTAGGTATGGGATATTTACCTTCACCAGCCATAATTAGTGGAAAAACCACATTGGCCGGGATGTATAAAAAATTGGAAGCTGAAGAGGGTGAAGTCAAGTCAAGAGATAAAGGTAAAACGGTATATGAGTATTATACGCCAAAGGATAAATCATTGAATTATCTGGCCACGGATGCTATTAAATCAGAAGTTTATAACGGAGTTCCAAAAAATCTACAAGGTTACTTTGTGCAGAACGGGATGTTAATCTTCTTTATTATTAAGGTGAAAATATTTGGAAAGAAAATTAAAATAAAAATCCCTATGATATTGCCAATTTCAATAAGGTGGCGACGTAAACATCATTACAAAATGAAATCTTATGCTTATACGGATTATACAGATATATATGGACGACCAAAATCGATTGTACAGTTAAATAGTGGGGGAACTACAGAAGGGAAACAGGAATTTAAGTATTATGGAGTAGGCGAGGGTGTACCGGTTTATAAAGAAGGTTTTCATAACAATAACCCAAAAATGATGCGGCCGGGTAAGGTTGATCAAGCTTGGTCTGAGGCATGGTATTCAAAGGAAACTGACCTGTCATTAATTCCCTGGATATTACATTTTAATGCCAAAACAGAAAGATATCACAATTATATCAATATGAAGTACTCCTATATTCCTCCGGTAATGAAGGAAGTGATTACTTCGGTTGATGGTCAGAAAACAATCACTAAAAATACGGGTTTCGATTATTATACCGGTACACCAATTGAGGTTAGCAGTACAGATTCGTATGGAAATACAAAAATAAAAAGAACCGTTCCTGCCTATTGGAAATATGGACAGATGGGACCGGTTGATAAAAATCCGAATAATTTAAATAAACTTACTGCTAAAACAGCTTCATATCTGTATCTCAATAAAACGGATAACGATCATTTATTAGGAGCCAGTGTAACACGCTGGGATAAATCAGACTGGAATATTATTGATTATCTTCAGCCGGAAAGAGAAATTATTGATGGAGATAGTTATAAGTATGTATATCATCATATCAATGGTGCAGAAATTAAAGGTGCTTATAGTGTTGTAGGAAAAAATAACGATGAACATATAACGAGAAATACCGCATTGTTTAAACCTGTTGAAACATACACCTACGAGGTGGGCTTAAAACAGGATGGAACATTTGATTCTTTTACAGACTTTAACCATAATAGCTCACAAAACGATAAATGGAAAATGGTGAGCAAGAGTGAGTTATTCGATGCAAACGGGGTATTGGTACAAGCCAGTGATATACTAGGAAAGTATGTGTCACAGCATATGGGCTATAATTTTTCCAAAGCCATAAGTGTAGTTGCAAATGCATCGTACTATTCTTCTTTTTATGATGGAGCTGAAAATACCTATAGTGTTGATAACTCAGAAGTATTGGAATCTAATAAAATCAATATAGGGCAGGCTAAGGTATATCGTGGCAGCAGGGGAGGCGATTTGGCAGATTATAATTTGAATAGCTATGTTTATTTAACAGGTAGCAATGCCTCAGAAGTGCGTTTAATATCGGTGAAAAAGCCTGCTGAACTCGTTTCTGATAAAGTTTTTGCCCGGTTGGCTGTAAAATATAATAATGGGTTGTCAAGAATATTGTTTATGTCAATGGATGAGCAACATCGCTATCAGCTGATATCTAATTACAGTGAAGATTTTAGCGGATTTATTTCATTGCCAGGTAATGATTTAAATACAGATTATCTGTTGTTGGATTGGAAAGAAATTGTTGATCTACAGATTATGCCTCTGGATGATACAAATGGGTATATGGTTAATTCGGTTGTACGGGATATGCAGGGGCCATTTGCCAACTGTAAGGATTTTCCTCAGAAACAGTATCAGTTACCGGAAGCAGATCACTTAGGGGAAGTACATACTGGTAATTATGGCTTTGTTTTAAATGGTGGCGATGCAGAAGGTACCATTATTAGGCTGGAGAAAAGTAAAATGGGAGAGGTGGAATATAACCGCAAGTATAAGGCTATGGTATGGGTACATAACAGTAGCCCTACCGGGACTGAATTTGTGGTTCGGTATACAAATGTAAATGACGAAGTTACAGAGGAAGTAATCACGCCGGAACATGCTTACGGACAATCTGGCAACTGGATATTGTTAAGGCAAGATTTTGAAACTCAGGATGTAAATGGTGTTGATACTAAAGAAGTTGATGTGTTGATGAGAAACCGATCGGGTGTTGGTATGGCACTGTATGATGATATAAGGGTGTTACCTTATCATGCCGAAATGAGTAATTATGTGTTCGATCATCGATTTGACAGGGTTACTTCTACCATCGACGCCGATAACTTTGCTACATATATTGAATATGACGAGCGGGGACGAGTAGTTCAATCTGCGGTTGAAATTAATGGTTTAGGTAAAAAGGTGATTAAACAAAGCTTGTATAATGACCAAAAGAAATGATTATAAAATATTTAACAAATAATTATGACATAAGAATATCATGAAAGATGGAACTATCCTGATAAAGTATAGACAAGCTGTGGGGAGATTAACTAGCTCAGCACCACAGTATTCTTTAATCTTGATGCTTGATGCTTGATGCTTGATACTTGATACTTTCATCTTGATACTTGATACTAGTATAATAAATAAACAAATGAAACAATTTAAAAATATAGTGTTGCTTATGCTATTTATGAGTGTATTTAGCTCAGGAGCATATGCGCAGGTGGATTCTCTGGCTTTTCAAATATTAGACAATGCCATCGGGTTTATTTTCAACCAGGGTAGTGGAGCCATATATTATGAAACGGTAGCCCAGAATGTTGAAAATCCATTGGATATATTTCGTTTGCCTTTGTACCAGATAGATAAAGGAGGACATTGGTTTATGGATGGAAATAAGTTTGAAATCAGTACAGCTGGAATGAAAGCCTTATGTGATGGAAAATTAATCAGCATTATTGATATGGATGCCCAAACCATGTATGTAGATTCCATTAGGGAAGAACCATTGGTGGCAATTGAAGATGGTAAAAAACCGGGATATGAAGAATTAATAGAAAAGGAATATGGAGAGGGCGTAATGGAATATTTGGGAGAGGAAAAAATTAAGGGGGTGAACTGTCATAAAATAAAAGCCAATTTAGAAAAATTAGATGGTGAATTTACCTTGTATTGGGTCAGTAAAAAAGACAATAAACTTGTTCTTATGGCTGAAAAAGCCGAGGATCTGTATACCGTATATGACATAAAAGAGATTAAAGAAGTTCCGGTAAATTATAATTACTCCATTGTTTTACCCAATGAGGAAATAGAAGAATTTTATGGTTTGCAGGTTTTTGATATGCGTTTTGCCAGAGATCTGTTATCCACAACAGGAGAACAAGGTTTTTAAGTCGGATTTAATTTAACAGAAAGCATTAGTGTGTTTTAGTGTTAAATATATTATCTGTATAGAATTATTAATAATTAAAATTGAATAATATGAGTAAGAATGTTTATGTAGTTATTGCCATGGTAATGTGGTTTGCATGTTCTACTATCAAAGCTCAGACAGAGGCCAGTATGGTTCAAAAGGCAGGAATAGAAAATATTGATGTGATGCCCATGCCGGGTATGCCCGATGAAAACGGAGTAGTTACTTCAAATAGTCTGGATATTATTATAAAGTTTACCAATCCCCAATTGGCCGGAAAAGCATTGGTGAATATAAAACCCAAAGGCAGGGAACTGGAAGTGATAAAAAATATTGAAGTGCTCTTTTTTGAGAAAGACGGACAGGTATATTCTAAAATAGGTAAACGCGAAAGACCATTGAAAAGGGGAGCCGTTTTAGTGAATTCATTAATAGATGATTTTACCTGGGAACAGGTAACTGTGGAGGTGTTGCTTTTTGATAAGGCTGGGGTTCAGGTTGGTTCGGAAGTGGAGTAGTAAGTAATACAGAATATAGATGCTTTTGATTCAGCTTATTCTATTCGTACATATACATAGGTTTATATAAAGGTATGTATCATATAATTAGCGATATGTGAGTTGAGTGAAATGTACTAGTATAAAAAATATAGAAGAATGAAACAAATAATATCGATAATAATATTTACGTTGTCCTTTTCATTTTCAATGAATGGACAAAGTTGGCTAGAGATAAATAATTTAGAGGTGGTATTTACTGAGGGGCGAGTTATATCAGAAGGAGATAAAGAGGAAAATAGTCTCACTATATTCATTGGAATACAGGATGTTAGGGGTGGGGATAAGGTTAAGGTTATTTTAAAGGAACGTATAAGCTCTGAAGTTTTATCACTTGAGACAATTAAATTTTCCCAAGTTGATGACCATATATTTTATAATTATAGTGGAAGAACTAAAAAAATTAATGATTTGAATAAAACATTAGGTGTTGTAATGTATATTAATAATTTAAAACAAGAGGATGTGGTTGTTGAAGTTTATGGTGTTGACTCTCTTGGCAACAATACAAATAAATTGACAAAATAATATCGTATTTCTAATTTTATTAGAATTTCTCACAGAATCAAGCTTCTTCTTTTTAATAATCTCCGTTTAATTAAGTATAATGACTGCTAAGACATCTTTAAAAAAGATATTAATTCTTTTGTTTCTATTTTTAATCCATTCTAATTTTTATTCACAGGAAATTGTTGGTGGGGTTATTCGAAAAGATTATGAAGCACTTATTGCCATATATGATAATTGCGGAGGTGAAAATTGGAATGATAATACGAATTGGAAGACAAATAATGATGTTTCTAGTTGGAAAGGAATTGGTGTAAATAGTGATACAAAACGAATTTTACGAATAGACCTTAGAAATAATGGGTTAATTAATAGTATTCCAAATGAAATTGTTAATCTAGATGCATGCAATAACTTTAATTTTAGTGATAATTATTTAAAAGGAAAGATTACAAAAATAATTGCTGATCAAATAATTGGAAGAGGTAATATTAAAGTTGATATTTCAGGCAATAAATTTAGTTTTACAGACCTAGAAGAAATTTATCAGCAGCATTATCCTGTATTTACAGAGGGGTATAATATAAGTAATTCGGGTGCAAAGTATGTTCCGCAAAAAAGATTTGGTGAGCATACACAAGTTAGAAAAAGCCCAGGTGAAAGTTGGTCATTTGAAGTTGATGCCAGAATGATTTGTGAAGGAAATTACTATAGGTGGTTTAAAAATGAGTTGCCTTTTATTGAAGGAGAAAATATTACTTCAATAACTTTTTCTGAGTTAAATTATGAAGATGCAGGTATCTATAGGTGTGAAATATCAAATGATAATTTTGATTATTTAGTACAATATAGTAATGAATTTATATTGTCAGTCACTAGTAATTTAATTGATGTAGAGGCTATAGAAAAAGATGCTTTAATTAAATTGTATAATAATACTTATGGAGATTATTATTGGATTAATAAGGATAATTGGTTAAGTGATCAATATGTTTGGAATTGGTATGGAGTATGTGTTTCAGATCAATGTATTATTGGAATCTCATTAATTTCGAATGATTTGCGTGGAGAGTTGCCAATTGAAATTGCCAATCTTTCAAACCTCAAAATATTAAACTTTGGAAGTTCTTCTGAATTTTATGGAGATGGGTATAATGGTTTTAGAGGAGATTATCCTTTAGGTATAGGTGGTTTAGAAAAATTAGAAGTGCTTATTTTAGATGGTAATAATTTCAATGGAAATGGAGCCCTACAGTTTCTTCAAGGAGATTATCCAAGTTTAAAAAAACTTGTTTATAAGAATTCAGGAAGTAAAACAAATTCAGGAGGAAATTTAGAAATACCTTCATCTATTCAGTATCTTGAATTGTTAGAGTATCTTGATCTTAGCGAATCAAGTTTTTATGGTAGTGTGCCTATACAAATGGCGCAATTAAGTAATTTGAAATATTTAAATATCTCAGAAACCTCATTAGGGGATCAAATTCCAGATATTTTCTCAAATATGATCAATTTAGAGGTATTTGACGCTTCAAATACCAATGTAAATAAAACTTTGCCTCAAAGTTTTTGGAATTTAAATAAAATTAAAAAAATTAATTTATTAGGAACATATATTAAAGATGTATTGCCTCTTGAGATAAATAAATTAGCAGATTTAGAGGAGCTTATACTTGGTGGGTCATTGTTCTATGGACAGCTTCCTGAAAATATAAAATACTGTACTAAATTAAAAATATTAGATTTAGATGGAGCATATTTTTCAGGAAATCTACCTACTTCATTGCCTGTCTCAATTGAATATTTTGATATATGGAAAAACTTTTTCGTAGGTGATTTACCTGATAATTTTTATGAATTAGTAAATCTAAAAACTTTCATAGTTGATGATAATAATATAGTAGATGAATTAAATGAAGGCATTTCAAATCTGGAAAAGCTAGAAAGATTTTCTCTTTGTGATGATGGATTTACAGGTAATATTCCACAGGGTATTGGAAATTTACCCCATTTATCAATATTAGATCTTGGTCAAAATCAGTTCACAGGTGGACTTCCTCAAATATGGAGTAATTCGAATAATCTTAGGGAGTTCCGAATAAATTGTAATAATCCGATGGGTAGTTTACCTGAAGGATTTGGAGAATTAGAGAAATTAGAAACATTAAGTATTGGAGGAGCTGGATTTTCGGGTGAATTGCCTGAACTGTCAAATTTGAATCATCTGTCACGTATACTTATTAATAACACTAATATATCAGGATTATTTTTTAGTAAAATTCCAAATAGATTTAATAATGCTAATTATTATTCTGGATTAGAACATTTAAACATTCAAAATAATAATTTTAGTGGACATTCTATTGAAGATATCATTCCTAGCTACTATTATAGCACGAATTTATCGTTAAATAATTTCACATTTGATATTTTAATAGATTACAAAGATAAGTTATTGAGTTATTTTGGTAGTGATTATATTAGCGAAAGTACTTATAATCCTCAAAAACCTTTCGGTCAACCAACAACCGTTGAAGCTACCGCAGGCCAACCATTTGTATATAATATTAATATCGATGAATCAGTAAACGGAAGTACCTATTCTTGGTATAAACAAGATGGTACAGGAGGAAAAGGCACCTTAGTATTTGAATACACCACACAGGATATTGAAGGTACAGACCCTAATGTTGAAACCAAAAACAACGATTTAGAAAAAACATTAACAGTAGATCAAGCTGGTACATATGTGGTTTATATAACCAACAATGAGTTTATGAAAGATGGTGAGCCATTGTTGACTTTACAAAGTGAGCCTATCACTATTAATATTTCAGAAGTAATCAATACCTCTCCGGTATTTAATGGTGAAACCAATTTTACCACTACTGTTGGGAAAAATAATTCCTTCCGTATATCTGCATCAGACACTGATGTAGAAGATTTAACAATAGCATTAGCTGAAGGAAGCAGTTTGCCTGCAGGTATGGTTTTAAGTAGTGTAACTTAC
>JBNKGY010000077.1:0-16856 GCA_050290065.1 Marinilabiliaceae bacterium | reverse complement strand
AATGCAGAAGAATAATAATCTTCAGCATTTTTATATTCTTCATTACGAGCAGAAACCACTCCAAGATTAAATGCGATATCTGCAACCGATTCTTTATCATCCAGATCTTCATATATACTTTTAGCCTGATTTAAATAATCAATATGCATATCAACTTTGTTGCACTCGCCAAAAATCAAGGCCATGTTTTGAAGAGATTTAGCCATGCCAATGCTATCAAGCAAGAGTTTATCTATTTCCAGACTTTTCCCATAATAATCTAGTGCTCCATCATAATCCGCTGCATAATAGTATAGCAAACCAATATTACTATATACACCCGAAACTTTTGTACTATCCTTTTCTGACAAAAGAAATGGTAAGGCTTCTCTATAATTCTTTAAAGCCTCTTCATACAGCTCTTTATAAAAACAGGCCTCTGCAATAATATAGTATCCTAAGCCCTGATATCTTTCATTACTACCAGCTGCCATAAGCTTTTTCGCCAATACAATACTCCTATCAGGATCTTCATCCACAATATCAAAACCGATCCTTTGCAAGGCTTCGTTGTATTCGTCCCCTTTTAATTTATTCAATTCAATATCAATACTATCATTACTTTGGGCCTGCATAACAAAAAGACTCTGCACCAAAAACACTAATCCCAATAATTTCAGACTATTACACATCAGCTTATTTTCTATTTATTGCGAAATTAAGCTAATAATTAGTAAAAAAAAAGCCACTCCTTACAGAGTGGCTCTTATGTAATACTATTAAAATCTATTCAGCTTTTTTCTTACTGCATTCAGCTTTCTTTTCTTTGTCACATGATTTTTTGCAACATTCCTTTTTCTCTTTATCACACTTCTTCTCAGCTTTTTTCTCTGTTTTTTGTGGCTCTTGTTGATTATCAAGTGCCATTACTGGTGAAGCAAGTGCAACCATAAATAAAAACAAAAACGATACTGCTATTGACTTTTTCATAATATTAAAATGTTTATTGAATTAATAATAATGTTTATTCTTACAAATATTAAATGAATCACTTGCAATATATGTTATTTACTTGTTAATCCTTGTTAACGTAATGTTAATGCAATATGATTGAACTGTATAAATTTATATTTTTACATCCTAAATCTAGCTAAATCTATTCAATAAACACCTATAATTTTTCCATGAATAATAAAATTAACAAACAAACCTGGCTAGCCATATCAACTTTCATTGTGCTTTTTAGTCTGGTGCTTATACAAGTGTTATTTATGGTAAAATCAGCAAAGCTTGAAGAAAAGCATTTTAACCACAGGGTTGTTCTGGCACTTAGGGAAGCCAGAAATGCCATAGCACGAGAAGCTAATAAGTGCAACAACATGCATAATTATGTGTGCGGGAAATACTGCTCAAATGAAGTTCAGTACATTAACTTTCAAAAAGTAGACAGCATTATTCAATCTAACCTTTATATTCATAAGATTAATCTTGATTACAGCTTTGAATTTGTAAATGAAAACGATAATAAAGAAGATAAAATATGCATATCCTGTTATGAACAATCGCTAAACGGACTTTTAGAACAAAACGGAATAAAACTCATTATAGAATTTCCGAATCAAAGTAAGTTCATTCTTGCCCAATTAGGTTGGCTTTTTTATATTTCAATTATCTCCATTCTATTTGTAATGATTTCCTTTTTAATCACAAACAAACTCTTTAAAAAGGAAAGATCTATACTATTAAATACTAAAGATTTTATCGATAATATGGTTCATGAGTTTCAAACTCCCATTGCAAATATAAAATTCGCATCAAATCTATTATTAAAAAGAATTAATCCATCAACAGATAGCAAGTTGACTCAATACACTCAACTCATACAAAATGAGAATAATAAAATGAGTAGCCACGTGCATGATATATTAACTATTTCTTCTCTTGAAACAAACAATAACTCTTTAGAAGAGTTGGATATCCATCAAATTATTGAGAAGTGTGCTGAGACATTTAATCCGATAATTACCCAAAAACAGGGCCATATAAAAATCAATTTGAATGCAAGCAATTCTATTATCATTGGCAACAACACCTATTTACGCCATGTTATTTCAAACCTGATTGACAACGCTATAAAATATAATGATAGCACTCCGGAGATAGATATTTCCAGCCAAAATTCTAAAAATAAAATCATTATTACAATTTCCGACAATGGAATAGGAATACCTAAAAAAGAATTTCATAATATTTTTGAAAAATATTATCGCATTTCAACCGGGAATATTCATAATATAAAGGGCTTTGGACTAGGATTGAACTACGTAAGAAGGGTAATTGAAAATCACAATGGAGATATTGATGTTAAAAGTGAATTGAATAAAGGTAGTATATTTACAATAACACTTAATACTAAACATTAATTCATGAATCCGTTAAAAAAGATCTTACTTGTAGAAGATGATACCAGCATGGGATTTTTGCTGGTAGACTTTTTAGAATCAAACCAATTTGATGTCAAATTATATAAAGATGGCATTCAGGGATTCAATGCATTTAAAAATTACCATTTTGACTTTTGCATTTTAGATATCATGCTTCCAGGAATGGATGGATTTTCTATTGCTGAATTAATTAGAAAAGAAAACAAACACATTCCAATTATATTTTTAACAGCAAAAACTCTTAAAGAAGATAAAATCAAAGGCTTTAACATTGGTGTTGATGATTACATTTTAAAACCTTTTGATGAAGATGAATTACTATGTAGAATAAAAGCCATACTAGCCAGATACGAAATTAACAGAAACATTCATACACCTGAAAATGTTATACAAATCGGTAAGTTTTCCTTCGATCCTCAAAATCTGAAACTATCCATTGGAACTGAGTCAAAAAGGTTAACTCAAAAAGAGAATGAAGTTCTCAAAATGTTGGCCTCTTCAAAAAATACAGTTGTAAAACGTGACAATATATTACTGAAACTTTGGGGTGAAAACGATTATTTTAATAGCAGGAGTTTAGATGTTTTTATTGCTAAATTAAGAAAATACTTAAAAGAAGATTCATCAATAAGTATCGAGAATATTCCTACAGTTGGGTATGTTTTAAATGATAAGTAAGTGATTAAGTAAAAACCCTATTTACATGCCAACAGTTATTTTCATCACCATTTTCAGGCAGTTTATCACTATTTTTCACCCATTAGTTATAAAACTATTCCATTTTTTGGAATTACTGTAACTAATTAATTTTCTGAATCGTACACCAATAGAAGTCATTTGCGCATTTAATATAATTTCATTTTATAAAAGTATAGTAATCGAATTCTAAAACGTATTTTTACTATATTCAATAATAACCAATTATATTACACTATATATCAGCTATTTGGGAACGACAGTGATGAGGAATACATTATACAGAATTATATTATTAATTTCTGCTTTTACTTTTATTATATCTATTGGAATATCGCAAACCAAAGATAATGAAAGTCATATTCGCAGCACGAAACTATTCAAAAGAGCCATGCAACTTGCCGATAAAGGCAATTACGAAGATGCTATCGACATTTTTAAAATTATAACAATCCAAAATCCCAAAGACTTAGATGCCCTTTTCAACATGGGACTCTGCTATTTAAACACTACAAATGGTGCTGACTCTGCTTTAATTCAATTCAATAAGGGACTTGAGATTTTAACAGATGAAGAAAGAGAAGGACACATCGGCACTGAATTTGGCATTTCGATTGCTAAAGCCTATCAGGTTCTATTAAAACCTATGAAAGCCATTGCTGTATATGAAGAACTCATTGATCATTTAGCTGCAGATGACACTCTATTAATGAAGGAAATTGAACATGAAATACAATCTTGTCATAATGCTCATTTTTTTATGCAGCACCCTATTGAATTAACCGTTAAAAACATGGGCAGCAGTGTTAATTCCATGTATGATGATCACAGTCCTTTAATTGCAGTGAGTGAAAATAAGCTGTTCTTTACTTCACGCAGAAACTGGATAAACATGTCACTCCTGCCTGATGGACAATATGCTGAAAAAATATATACTGTACCCTTATCAGGAAATGATTGGGAAAGTGCCAGATTACTCAAAGTCTTTTTTAAACAAAATGAACACGAAGCTGCAGCATCACTATCACCTGATGGTAATGAAATGATTCTGTTCAGAAATGATGAACACGGAAAAAGTCTGTACATATCCCATTTTAACGGCAAATCCTGGACAGACCCTGAAAAACTCCCAGCTCCGATCAATAGCTTTAGTCAGGAAACTCATGGATCTATTTCGGCAGACAAAAGCACACTATTCTTCACAAGCGATCGCCCAGGTGGTTTGGGAGGATTGGATATATATATGGTAAAAAAAGATAAACTCGGAAACTGGAGTACTCCTAAAAACCTGGGACCTGAGATTAACACCCAATATGACGAAGAAACTCCAATGATACATTACGATGGCAAAACATTGTACTTTTCATCGGAGGGGCACAACAGCATGGGACGTCTTGATGTTTTCTATTGCCAGATGAATAATGATTCAACTTGGAGCAGACCCGTAAATTTGGGGTATCCTATCAACACTCCCGATGATGACTTTTTCTTTGTCCCTACGATTGACAAGAGCCATGCGTATTACGCTTCGTCCAAGTTCGAAGATAACTATGGAGGATCTGATATTTATGAAGTTAGATTTAACTCTGACTCAGATACAGAACTCGCTGTAATTGAAGGAACCGTTGATCATCCATTTGGCTCAAAAATGGAAGAAATGTGCATTCTGGTAACTCGAAGAAAAGATAATAAACTGGTTGGTGATTATCGCCCAAGTCAGGAAGATGGAAAGTATATGATGTTTTTGGAAATTGGGTATGAATATGAGGTAAAAGAAACCAACTCTAAAGATGAGGAAAAACTATCCTATGTGAATGTAACTACAGAGATGAATTATCAGCAACTTATGAAACCTGTTGTCTTCAATACTGTAGCTATGGATGCACCATTAAAACAAATTAAGTACACTGAAAATATTATTGAAAAAACAGAAGATGTATCCTTCAAAAATGAAGACCCGAAAAAAATAGATTTAGCAGAACATTCAACAACCACAATACATACAACTGCAAAAACAACTGATTTAAACATCCCAAAAAACAAAACATACCCCCAAATTGGATCAACAAACTTCCCTAAAGGATATACTATTCAATTATTAGCATTAAAGAAAAAACCCCTAAAAGATTTAGAATACTTTACAGATAAAGGCCTAAATAATGTAATTGAAGTGCATTGCATTGATGGATATACCAGGTATACCATTGGAAAGTTTGATGGCTATAAATCCTCACTTAAAGTTAAAAGAGTATTGATCAAAGAAGGAAAGTTTAAAGATATCTGGATACGACCTATTAGAGATATTGAAGACCTTAAAGTTAAATAGTAGTATCTTATTGTTAAGAATTTAATTCAAAAGTCATTCACATCTTCAGATTCGGGTTAAAATATATTCAATATTTAGTAATTAGTCTTTTTCAAGACGAACAACTTTTGATTTTCCCGGTAATATCAGGTTAAGCACCACTCCAACTACCGACGCCAAACCAATCCCAGATAAAGAAAAAGATCCAAAATCAATAGAAGCTTCGCCTATTCCAATTGTTAGAATCACTGAAACAATTACCATATTCCTTGTTTTATGAAAATCAGCTTTAGATTCAATCAGTGTTTTTACTCCGACGCTTGCAATCATTCCAAATAACAATAACATAATACCACCTAAAACAGCATCTGGTATCGATTTCAAAAACCCACTCACTTTCCCAATTACAGAGAAAACGATTGCTGTAATAGCAGAAATCCTTAAAACACGAGGATTTGTCACCTTTGTTAACTCAATAGCTCCGGTAACTTCGGAATAGGTGGTGTTAGGAACACTCCCCATTAAACCAGCCAAACCAGTTGCAATACCATCACCTAACATAGTTCTATTCAGACCCGGATCTTTAATGAAATCTTTTTCTGCAACAGCGCTAATTGCATATATATCACCAACATGCTCTATTAACGGTGCTATAGCAACAGGAATCATAAATAAAACAGCTTCCCAACTAAATGCAGGTAAAGTAAATGCAGGTAATTGAAACCAATCAGATTGAAAAATAGATGAAAAATCAACCACTCCAAGAATTAGCGACAGAACATACCCAACAACAATTCCTATAAAAATTGGTATTAATTTAATGATACCCTTAAAGTAAACCACAGCAACAATCGCAGCCAATAATGATGTTGTAGAAATAACCCAGTTATTCTTAGCCATATCCACACCTACAGTGGCTAATGATAAACCAATAACCATAATTACAGGACCGACAACAACAGAAGGAAATATGGTTTTAATAAAATTAACTCCCTTAAGTTTAATTAGAAAAGAAACGGTAGAATAAACCAGCCCAACAGCAATAATTCCTGATAACATACCAGGATAACCAAATTTTTCTGTAGCAGCTGTTATGGGTGCTATAAAAGCAAAACTACTCCCTAAAAAAACAGGAACTTTACCTTTGGTAATAAAATGAAAAATTAAAGTACCAACACCTGCAGAAAATAAGGCAATTGAAGGATTAATACCTACTAAAAGCGGAACCAAAACAGTAGCTCCAAAAGCAACAAAAAGAAACTGTACTCCTAACAGTATTTGTTTTAAATTTGATAATTGATTGTTTGAGTTCATAATTAATTAATTGGGTTTGCGAACAAAAATAACAATAACTTACTATGATTCATTATTTTAAAAAAACAATGACAAATCCCATTCAATAGAACAGTAACTCTGTCAATAGTCAAGGAATCTGGGAAATAAAATGTGTTGAAGTATTTTGAAAAAGATGGAAATTAAAAAAGCCGGAAAGACACCCCTGACTTTCCGGCTTCCTCAAAGATTTTAGCGTAATCTAAACCTATTTCGAGTATTTGCAATATAAACAAAATAATACAATTAATCAATACTTTAAAACACAAACTGGCAACAAAATACATATCAATTTTGTCGGCAGAAAATATAGTTTGTGAGGCTATTGCTTATATTTTTTTATATTTTTGATAACTACAATCAAATATTCAGTAAATGCAAAAAACACTTACAAATCCAAATGCCACTTTTGGTTCCATGCCTGTCTTTATGACTGCAATCTCAACCATATTAGGTGCCATATTATTCTTACGATTTGGATGGGCTGTTGGAAACGTTGGTTTTTTAGGTGTTCTAACCATTATTTTAGTTGGTCATTTAGTAACCATACCAACTGCTTTAGCCGTAGCCGAAATTGCCACCAACCAAAAAGTACAAGGTGGTGGAGCCTATTATATTATTTCCCGATCTTTTGGTTTAAATATTGGTGGAGCTATTGGAATTGCTTTATACCTTTCTCAAGCTATAAGTGTTGCCTTTTACATTATCGCTTTTGGAGAAGCATTTGATGCCGTATTACCTTTTATCCCCTTTGATATTGAACCGGCAACTTTTAAGAGAGTGATTACTTTAATTATGATGACAATCTTGAGTATTGTTGTTTTAATCAGAGGAGCCAATATAGGCATGAAAGCACTATACGTGGTTGTTGGCATTTTATTTCTGTCTATCATCCTTTTCTTTATGGGTACTGACACCACTAACCCTGAATCTTTTGAAATAAATGCGACAGCCAAAAATCCGGAGACATTCTTTTATGTATTTACAATCATATTCCCGGCATTTACTGGAATTGCAGCTGGTCTGGGTTTATCTGGTGACTTAAAAGACCCTAAGAAATCTATTCCAAGAGGGACTCTTTGGGCCACACTTATTGGAATGCTCGTATATATTGTGATAGCTTACAAGCTGACCATCTCTGCCTCTCCAAAAGATTTAGCCAGTGATCAACTTATAATGCAACGAATTGCTATATGGGGACCAATTATTCCCATAGGACTTGCGGCTGCCACTTTATCTTCTGCCATAGGTTCAATTCTTGTTGCTCCCAGAACGCTGCAGGCAATCGGTTTCGATAACATATTTCCATATCCGCATTTAAACAATTGGTTTGCCCGTGGAAAGGTAAAAGACAATGATCCTGTTAATGGAACAATAGTAACGATAATTATTGCTTATTTTTTCGTAATCATTGGAGATGTAAACTTTGTTGCACAGATCATCTCGATGTTTTTCATGGTCACCTATGGTGCAATTTGTTTAATAAGTTTCCTGGAACATTTCGCAGCCGACCCATCTTACCGTCCAACATTTAAACACAACAGATGGTATTATTCACTTACAGGAGCCATACTGTCTTTTTGGTTAATGTTCAAAATGAACCTGACTTACGCAATTATATCAATCATTATTATGGTTGTAATATATTTGATTATAAGTAAATACAGACCAGAAAAAAGAGGTCTTGAAAAACTATTTAAGGGAGTAATTTTCCAATTAAGCCGTCAAATACAAATTTTTGTTCAACAAGCGAACAAAGATGAACAGGTATATAACTGGCGTCCATTTGCAGTTTGTGTCAGTCCGGATTCATTTGAAAGACAATCGGCTTTTGATTTATTAGGCTGGATTTCTCATAAATATGGTTTTGGAACTTATATTCATTACGTGGAAGGATTTTTAAATTACAAAACACAGTATCAATCAAAGAAAACACTGGACAGGTTAATTGCGAGAGCAAAAGGAAGTAATACCAGAGTTTATATAGATACCATAATTAGTCCTTCCTATACATCAGCTATAGCACAGGTAATTCAACTTTCAGGAATCTCAGGAAAGGGAAGTAATTTAATTTTGTTTGAATTCCCCAGTGACAAACCTCAGGCACTTAAAAATGCATTAGATAACTATTCTCTGTTTGATTCCTGTATGATGGATGTTCTGTTCTTAAATACATCAATAAAAGGATTTGGCTACAAAAAGGAAATACATGTTTGGATAGGCAGACACGACTTTCATAATGCCAATTTAATGGTTCTTTTAGCTTATATTATTCTTGGACATCCAGATTGGAAAAAAGGATTTATTAAAATATATTCGTTGGTTCCATCAGGAGAATCTGATGAAGAGCGAAAAAAATGGCTGGAACGTATAAAATCAGGCCGTTTACCAATAGCACCTGGCAATGTTCAAATGATTCCTTTTAATGAAGGTGACAATAAAGAGAATGTAATAAAAAAACAAAGTCACGATGCTGACTTAACCATAATAGGTTTTTCAACAGAAGAAATAAAAAATGGTATTGAAAAGTTTACGCAATACGATAACATGGGGAATATTCTGTTTGTAAATGCTTATCGAAAAAAAGAAATTGAATAAATCTAAAATTAGAATGAAAAAAAACGCATCAAGTGAAACTCCCAAAAGTTTCGATGTGAAGCTTGAAAACTTCTTACAAAGAAATTCCAACAGTATATTTTACCTCTTCATTAGCTTATTAACAATTTTTAGTTTTTTGTACTTTAATGCAAGAGCGAGTATTGCTGGTGATGATTCAACATACATTACCAGGGCTATGAATTTTTGGGAATCAGGAATATTCCCAACATATCAGGGTCCTCTTTATCCAATAGTTTTATCTTTATTTGTTGGTTTGTCAGGAATGAATCTGGTTATTCTAAAACTAACTTCATTTGTATTTATTCTGGGATTTGTAGTTTTACTGTACCATTCCTACAAAGGAAAAATTCCTCACACGGCCCTTTTCTTTACCATCGCCATACTCAGTGTAAGTCATCTATTTTTGTTTTTTTCCAGCCAAACGTTTTCTGAACCTTTATTTCTTATATTGCAGGGAGGATTTTTCTTATTTTTATTAAAGAATGTGGATTTACCAGAGGCGAAAAATTGGAAGTTTTCAACTCAAGAACATAAATATTTACTTTCCATTAGTCTGTTGGCATTCTTAATGTACTTAACGCGGACTGTTGGTTTTGGTGCTATTTTATCGGTATGTTTATATTTTTTATTGAAAAAGAATTATAAAAGAAGCCTTTATCTTGCCTTAAGCTTTTCGCTGATTTTATTTGCTTTTATTTCCATCAAAAGTGCTGTTTGGGATATTTCGGTTGATGCAGGCGAACAAACCACACAGCTACTAAATAAACATCCATACGACAGCAGCAAGGGGAAAGAGGATATTGCCGGGTTTGTATCTCGTTTTAAGGATAACTCAAACCTTTATCTTTCAAAACACTTTTTGAGAATAATTGGCCTCAGGTCTACAGAAAAAAATACTGTAAAGCCATTTTTGACAGTGTTATTATATGCTATTTTTATTTTAGGATTCTTTTGGTACAGAAAAAGAAACAACACTTTATATTTTACATCCATCTACCTGGCAATAATGCTGGGTATCACGTTTTTTTCATTACAAAAACTTTGGGACCAATATCGATTAATTATACCATTTGTTCCTTTAATAATATTGTTTTTATCCAGTACCATTATCCATCTTTCCCGTGAAAAAAAAATAACTTTTATTAGTAAATTCTTTCCTGCTTTCCTTCTGCTTTCCCTCCTTCTTACTTTTGGTTCAGGAACAAAAAACATTGATCTTCCAACGCTTTCAAAAAACCTGGCTGGAGATAAACTTGCTGGATACACACCTGACTGGGTAAGTTACTTGCAAATGGTTGAATTTGTTGAAGGTAAATTACCTAAAGACAGTTATGTGGCTTGTAGAAAACCAAATATTGCAAGGATCTACGGAAATGGGAAGAAATTTTATGGAATATACCGTATCCCTTGTGATAAACCGGATGAACTTCTAAAAGCATTACAGGAAAAACATGTAACTCATATCATAATGGGGAGTTTGAGAAAAAACCCTAAAAAATTCACCGGACAAACCATTAATACCATCAGACGATATATGTCGGTAATTGCAAAAGCATACCCAAATACCTTTAGATTGATTAAACAATACGGAGACAAAGAACCAGCTTACCTGTTTGAAATAGATTATAATGTAAACAAGAACTCCATCAGTAAGGAGTTGAAAAACAACAACTAAAATGCAGTTATATAATTCTGAAATAAAACAGTATTGGGATGACTTTGCCCACAAATGGGTTAAATACAGAAAAAAAAGAGCATATTACTGGAACTCTATCTCAAAGTATTGCAATTATTTCATTCATCCAGAAAGTAATATTCTTGAAATAGGATGTGGTAGCGGTGATTTACTCAATACCATTAAAGGGAAAAGTAAAACAGGCATTGATTTTTCTCCTAACATGATTGATATTGCCAAACAGCAATTCCCGGACATCCAGTTTCATGAGATGGCAGCAGAAGAGATTAGTCTGGAAGAAAAATTTGATGCAATTGTTCTATCCAACACTATTGGCGTGCTACCTGATATTGAATTGGTATTTCAACAATTACATAAAGTCTGTCATGAAAAAACAAGAATAATAGTTACATACTATAATAGATTATGGGAACCCATCATCCGATTTGCTGAGGCTATTAGAATTAAAAGGAAATCGCCTAAACAAAATTGGTTATCCTCTCATGATATCATCAATCTTTTATATCTGGCAGGATTTGAGACCTACAAAAAAAACAGAAGTATGTTTATCCCATATAACATCCCACTTATTTCTGCTTTTGCCAACAGAGTGGTGAGTCGTCTTCCGCTATTAAATAATTTAGGACTCAATCAGTTTGTATTTGCACGTCCCATTCCTAAAACACTGAGCCAAGGAGAATTACAGAATAAATACAGTACCACTGTAGTTATTCCAGCACGAAATGAAAGTGGTAATATAGAACAGGCGATATTACGTTTACCCAAGTTTGGAAAGCATACCGAAATCATATTTGTAGAAGGTAACTCAACCGACGACACTTGGGAAAAGATTCAACAGATACAGAATAAACATAAAGACACCCATGATATAAAAATCATGCAACAGGATGGTAAAGGAAAAGGTGATGCTGTTAGAAAAGGATATGCATCAGCCTCTGGAGATATTCTGATGATTTTAGATGCCGATTTAACTGTACCTCCTGAAGACTTACCCAAATTTTATGATGCCATTACATCTGGTAAAGGTGAGTTTATTAATGGGGTAAGATTGGTTTATCCTATGGAAAAAAATGCCATGCGCCCATTAAACACCGTTGGCAACCACTTTTTTAGTAAGTTTTTTAGTTATATTCTTGAACGACCTATTAAAGATACATTGTGTGGAACGAAGGTGATGTTTAAATCAGATTATGAAAAACTGGCTGCGAACAGAAAGTTCTTTGGTGAATTTGATCCTTTTGGAGATTTCGACTTGCTATTTGGCGCCTACAAATTAAATTTAAAAATCATTGATCTACCTATTCGTTATAGAGAAAGAAAATATGGAGACACCAACATAAGCAGATTTAAACACGGTATTATTTTGTTACGAATGGCAATATTCGCAACTTTAAAAATTAAGTTTTGGTAGCATTACTTTGAGCAATAAAAGTATTTTTACAACTTTACGATCAAATAAGTACCTACCCTCTGTGCATACAAAAATGAAATAATTATGAAACGCATTGCTATATTTCCAGGATCATTTGATCCTTTTACTATTGGGCATGAAAACATTGTTCTCAGAGCTGTTGATTTATTCGATGAAATCATTATAGGCATTGGATATAATGCTAATAAAAAAGATTTTTTCCCTGTAGAGACGCGAATTGATTGGGTGAAATACCTTTTTGACCATGAACCCAAAATTAAAGTAGAGAAATACCAGGGATTAACAGTAGATTTTGCAAAAAAATTTGGTGCAGGATACATCCTCAGAGGGATTAGAACTGCAGCTGACTTTGAATATGAAAGAGCTATTGCACAAGTAAACAAGTCCATGTCTGGAATTGAATCTGTTTTTCTACTGACAACACCGGAACATACTCCTGTAAATTCATCAATTGTAAGAGACATTATCAGACATGATGGTGATCCAGGCAAATTTATTCCAGTGAAAATACGTGAGAAAATGGCTAATTATAAGCTCCAAAAAAAATAATGAGACAAACAATTTTCATATTTTTCATATTACTATCTCAACTTGCTCAATCTGCTATCAATGATAGCATTACTGTTTTTGGAAAGTCTTTGTCATATGCAAATATGAACCTTACTATAAAAAAACAGAGCAATTACATTACAAGAGAAAAGCAAGCATTGCGTTCTTTTTTAGTGGATAAGAATGGTTATTTTAAAACTACAATTCCAATAAACAGCACAACAAAAATATATATTAACCTAGGAGTTACTGAGGGTTATCTATTTGTAGAACCGGGGAAAAACTATGAGTTAGAACTTCCTCAGTATAAACCTCTTAAACAAGAAGACAAGTTAAATCCCTTTTTCATACCACAATCTGTTTTATTAGGTATAAAAAACAACAGCAGCTTACAATTGAATAAGAATATTCGGGAATTTGAGATCAGTTATAACGAAAAATTCACCCAGAATATCAAAAGAATTGTCCTTACTAACAACCACCAGTTAGCCAAAAGGATTATTGAAGAAACTAATCAGGAATTTCCTGCTGAGCAAGGCAGTTATTTCTTTAATTACAAAGAGTATTCATACCTAAACCTTCGCAACTATTTGAATAATAACAAAAAAAGAAAAATAATCAACGACTATTTTTCTTTAAAACCGATAGAATACAATTTGGATCCTTACTGGGATTCATTCAATCATTTATTTACTAATTTCTTTCATTATTACATTACAAGTAAACAAGGTGAGGAAATTAAAAAAAACTGGATCCTTAATGCACCTTTCGACAGTCTGGTAATTTCATTAAATCATGATAGCCTTTTTAAAAATCGGAATTTTGCTGAATTAGTTTTGCTTAAAGGTCTTTACGATGCCTATTATTCAAACAACTACGATAAAGAAAAAGTAATTAACAATGTTTATCAAGCAACTAAAGAATGTAAAAATGATTTCAATAAAAACATGGCCGTTGAAATTTTAAACAAAATATCTAAATTAAGAGTGGGCACAAAAGCTCCTTCTTTATCTTTACCAACACTTACAGGCAAAACAAAAGATTTAACAGACTATAAAGGCAAATTCATATATCTGAATTTCGCTAACACCAATAACTTCGCATGCAAAAAGGACTTTCAGGTACTTGATCAATTTGTTGATATGTTTAAAAAAGATATGGTAATTATTACCGTATTAACAGATGAGGATCCTGATGAAGCATATAAGTATATAAAAAACAATAAATTCAAATGGGTATTCCTACATTATAATCAGAATGCCAAATGTTTAATGGATTATAACATCAAAGGATTTCCAACTTACTACTTAATTGATCCTGAAGGTAATCTTGTTTTTTCTCCTGCTCCAGCCCCCGAAGAGAACTTTGCTCCGGTTTTCTCAGAAAAATATAATGAGTACAGATATAAAATGCTTCGAAAGGAGAAGCCCAAAAAAAGAACTATTTATGATTTATAATCAGTTCTAATTTCCTTGTTTTTCAAATGTTTAATACAACACAATTATGATATTTTGACAAAACATCAATTTTGTTTTACTAACAGGCTGTGTGTATGGACTGACAAAGCTGTATTTTCCATCAAAAAAACTATTTTTGTATAGTTTCTGTTATATAGCCTATTTATATGAAATTTATCCCACACATATTTCTGTTTGTTTTTGTCCTTAATTCTATTATTCTATTTTCTCAAACACAACCTACTGCAACAGTTTTTAGTAACGACACTGCTTTTTGTGGTATTGGTGAAGCAGCTTTAAAAGTTCGTTTTACAGGAGAACCTCCTTATACTTTTTTATATGAGCTTGGTGGTAGTCAACAATTAGCAACTGCTGCTCAAGATATCTTTGACAAAATATTTGTATTAAACGTTAACTTAACCAGCACCATCGACATTAATGTAACAAGAGTTTACGATAACAACTATCAGTATGATTCAAACAATCCAATGGGAAGTGGAGTTCCAGTTACTTCTGAAGGTATGCATGCTCAGGTAGACGAAATGCCAAGTCCTAATGCAGGATTAAATGATGAAACATGTGGATTGGATTATACATTTTCAGCTACGATAACCGATGCTCTTCATGATATCTCATGGGTAAACCTGACTGGGAACGGAATCTTTTCCGACAATACTTCTCCCAATACGACCTTTACAGCAAGTTCGGTTGGACCAATAACATTTACAATTAAAGAAGTAAATGGCACCTGTGAGGCAACTGATGATATTGAAATTACATTTAAGGGTAATCCTACTGCCACTATAACATCAGGAGACACAGAGTTTTGTTCTACTGATGACATTGATGATTACATACCCGTGGAAATTACATTCACTGGCAATGGAAATTACACTTATATAATGCAGGATAATACAAAATCTTATCCTGGAGTAAATACTACAAATAATATTGAGACAACTCAATATCTAGTTACAGAATCACAAACTTTCACCCTTTTATCGGTGAAAGACGAGGTTACTGGTTGTTCTGCTGAACCAACAGGAATCACTGGTGAAAAAACAGGTACAGACCTTAAACCCAATACCTTTGCCGGGAATGATAAGGTGGCTTGCGGAAATGATTTTACCCTAGAAGCATCCGTTACTGAAGGAAGCTCTGGTACATGGAGTACTTTAGAATCTGATTTAAACATCGACAACGAGAACCTGGCTACATCCACTGTCACCTCATCAGCCTATCAGTATGCTACCTTAACCTGGACTGAAACAAAAACAGGCTGCGTAAGTTCTGACGATGTAACTATTCATTTTGTTGAACCTCCTGAATTATCAATAGCTAAAACAAGTGACCAAATTTGTGATGGCACTCCATTAGATTTAGATTACATCGTTACCGGCAATAGTCCCTGGACCATCAAATATAATGATGGTAATAACACTTATACTGAGGGTACTATTACATCATCTAATGGAAACATAACTGTAAAACCATCTTTTGATGAAACTATGAATTTAAACAGTCTGACCGAATATCAATTCACCAGTATTACAGGCGGATTTGGTTGCGAAACCACCTATTCAGAAATTAATTATGCTGTTACCGTTGATGAGATGCCGGCAGCAAATGCCGGACCTGATCAGCAGGTTTGCAGTAAAGAAGCTGTTTTAGATGCCAGTCCGTCAATAGGAGAAGGATCATGGACCGGAGTTGGTAGTTTCAGTGACAACACAGATCCTTATACTACATTTACTTCAAATGATTTTGGAATCCAGAATTTAATATGGACGGAAACGAATGGCGAATGTATTGCCCAAGATACTGTTGAAATAGATTTTCAAAAGTCACCCTATCCTGTTTCTGCAGGCCCGGCTGACACCATTACTATTTATGCCATTGATAATATTACACTCAATGCTGATAGTGTACATGAAGGTTCCGGCAGATGGAGTTTTATTGAAGGAAATGGCAACATAGAATCGCCCGATTCATTTGACTCCAGAGTTATGGGTCTGACACCGGGAACATATACCTTAGAATGGACTGTCACTGCAGAAGGTCAATGCCCTCCAATTTCAGATGAATTAGTAATCATTTCAAAAGAACTATTCCCTCCTACAGGATTTTCTCCCAATGGAGATAACCTCAATGAACAGTTTAAGATTCTGGGTGCCGAAAATATAAGCAATAACAAATTATGTTATATAAGTACTAGAAAATTATGTTATATGAGTAATAATAAATTATGTTATACGAGTAGTAGAAAATGATGCATTATTAGTAGCATTGAAGTACTAGTAAATTATGTTATTGAAGTAATAACAAATTATATTATTAAAGTACTAGT
>JBNKGY010000076.1:0-16964 GCA_050290065.1 Marinilabiliaceae bacterium | reverse complement strand
ATCAGTCCTTGATAATGAAAAAACTCCCCTTCCTGATACTTAGGCATTATCCCAGAAGATTTCAATTCTGGTTCATATTGTACCTCATCACACAAAGGTTCTTCGGAACAGTCTGTAATTAAAAACGTTAACAAAACTCCTAAAAACAAAATGCGCCCAAATCTTACGATGTAAACTGCTGAAATTTTCATAAATATTGATTTTTTTGTAGCAGTAGTAATGTAATGTAAGAAGCGCCTTTCGTCAAGTGATTTAGTGACCTTTTTGATAGAAATATGTTAGAAGGTTAATTGCTCTGTATTGTTTATTTTACCTTCAGGGCAAAAGCGGTAAATGTCAAATACAGTGCACTTCTCAGAATAACAAATAACACTTCTGCCTGATAACCTATCACATATGAATAAACACCCATTAAAAAAGGAACTACTTCACCTCTGAAAACACCGGTTATCATTAATCCGGAAATTTCATTTGCTTTTTCCGGACGAACTTGAAGTGCTATTCCATATATGATGACAAATATATTTGTAATGGTAAAACCGATAATCCCATACATGGTATGGGATGGCCTATCCATTATTCACAAACTGTAGCCATACTAAAGCTGTAACCGCCCACAGAATATTGATTAAAAAAAATTTAGAAGATGAGAATTTAGCCAATATGATAGCACCAAGGAATGCTCTCCTAAAGTACGAAAAGCGAAATAAACACTTAGCCCGTATTCTGCATGGATAGAATCTAATCCACAACGTTCCATCAAGATTCTGGGAGCAGCAGTATTCACCCCCACATCTACCCCCACAACAAATACGATTCTCAGGAAAAGCAATAATGAATATAAATCGTACAAAGACATTTTTACTGCGCAGGTAATGTTTTTTGTAAAAAAGACTACCTCTTCGGATGACGAGGTAGCCTTTTTTATTACTCTTACTTTACTTCATCACGGCCATTTTACCTAAAATGTGGTCAATTACATGACAATGTTCTTCTTGCGGACTAAACAACACAATATTAGATTTTTCATTAGCAATTACAGTATGTCCTGGTGGCCAGTAAAACAAATCACCGGTAACAATCGTCTCCTTAGTTTTATCTGTATAAACAACTGTTATTTTACCATCAATTACATAACCCCAATGGGGTGTCTGGCACATATCATCCTTTAGGCCTTCGAGCAATGGAGAAATGTCAGTTCCTTCCATTAGTGTAAAAAACTCACCGCTAATTTTACCATATCCTGTAGAATCTCCAAATCCTGTTTTCTGACGAGCAATAGCAGCTGGTGTATCAATTTTTACCGGTACATCTTCTTTTGCAATTTTCATAACACATCATTTTTATTGATTAATAATTACTTATCTCTTTATCTACTCTTCCAACATTAAGTATCCTTTCCATTCACTTTTATATTCTGATTGACGCTAAACAAATTATTTGGATCATACTTTTTCTTGATTTCTACCAATCGGGAGTAATTGCCTTTATAAGAAGCCATAACTCTTTCCTGACCTTCTTCCATCATAAAATTAGAATAAGATCCTCCGGCAGAATGAGGGTGCAAGGCATCATGATATTCTTTGCACCAAGCTGTAATAGTTTCGGCATTTGCCGGATCAGGATCAACGCCAACAATTACACCTGCATAATTTGCATCACGATATGCCCATGGGGTATCTGAATTGCCGGGTCTGCTGGCTGCCCCACTAATTGGATATAAATGCATTTGAGATAGAGGTGTTGGTATTTTAGAACCATATTGCTTATGAATTGACCTGACTTCAGGACTTAATTCCGTAAAGTAATCGCCCCGCCAGTAAAACTGCAATCCTGATGGCAATAAACCATCAAACAACGTTTGAATAGCAGGGTAAGGCATAGAACCCACATGTTCAAATACCGGTTTTCTATCTCTAACAGTTTGAAATAGATCTTCAAATTTATCAGGGTCTCCAGTGTAACACCATACAATGGCACAAAATTGTTTCTTATGTAAGAATTCAGGGAATGGAGCTCCCGGAATAACCAGAGTAGCAATAAATCCATTTAAATCTTCAGGAGCATTATGAATAAAACTATGGTACCACTCCATAATCTCTTCAGTTTGTTCAACTGGCCATAAAGTTGGTCCACCAATCACCGTGGTTAAAGGATGAGCCTGAAATTTGAAAGAGGTGATGATACCAAAGTTACCTCCTCCTCCACGTATACCCCAAAACAAATCCTCGTATCGACTTTTATTTACGGTAACTACTGATCCGTCGGCCAAAACCATATCAGCTTCCAATAAATTATCAATTGTGAGTCCAAATTTTCTTGACAGGTAACCGACTCCTCCACCTAACGTTAAACCTCCAACTCCGGTTGTAGAAATTCCGCCGGCGGGAATAGCCAATCCAAATAGATGGGTTGCATGGTCAACTTCTCCCCATAAGTTTCCTCCACCAACACGAACAGTATTATCAGAAGTATCAACTCTTACATTTTTCAAACCTGACAAATCGATGACCAATCCATCATTACAGATACCGAGACCTCCTCCATTATGTCCACCTCCTCTTATGGCCAATAATATATTATTATTGCGTGCAAAATTTACTGAGGTAGCCACATCCGCAACATCTACGCACATAGCAATCATACCAGGATGTTTGTCAATCATGGCATTGTATACCTTTCTTGATTCATCATATTGAGAATCATCAGGCAGGATTAATTCACCCCTAAGTTGATTTTTAAAATCCTCAATTGCACCTTTATTTATACTGCTTACTGAATCTCTCATAATATCTACTTTTGTTTACTGCAATATATGGCAGTAATTAAAGGAGGACTATTAATTTTGATTCAAAGAGTAGTAAAATTGGTTCATTTAAAATGAAGAAAATAAGGAAATTTATATCACATCCACTCCATTTCGGTAAAATGTTGGAAGTGCACCGAAGCGTTTCTTAAAACACTTGGAAAAGTAGGATGGACTACTAAACCCCGTTTCAAATGCAATTTCAGAAATTGTATGATCTTGTTTTTCTATTAACTTCATGGCTTTATTAAGTCGATACTCTTTCACAAAATCATTTGGAGATAATTCGGTTAGCGCTATCAACTTACGATAAAGTTGTGATTTACTTACCCCGATTTCCTGAGCCAGATCTTCTAATTTGAAACCATCAATTTTACAGGTTTTATCCATAATCATAAGCAACTGATCAATAAAGTTTTCTTCTGAACGTTTTAGCATTAATACATCACCTTTTTGCTCTAACAATTCAAGCTCATTTGTACGACAGTTCTCCCTCACCACAGAAGATACTGTTATTTGATCTTTGTTTGACATATAGCACAAATGCTTAGCCATTTGTATGGTGGGTCCAAAAAACTCATTACTTTCAGAAATAGGACTTCCTGCACTAATTCCAATCTGAATAGACATCCGTTCATTTGGATTAGTATTTTGAATGAGAAATGATTTTCTGATTTCAATAGCACACATAACTGCTTGAGAAACGGACTTAAATGAGCATATAAAACACTGTGCATTATGTTCAGCCTCAATCCCTTCATATTTAGCAATCATTTGCCTCACTGTTTCATTATGAAGATGTCTGCTATATTTTATATCCTCAGCACTAAGATTATATTTTACAGGGTTTGAATATTTTAAATTTGTAGCCAATATAACCCGAAATGCAGGTTCGTTATTAATAAAAGGTTCACTCTCATCAGGTACCTCTTTATCTTCTATTCTTCCCAGGAATGATTCAACCAATTTGTTGTTTACTTCAATTATTTGATGAGGAATCAAACCGTGTGCATTCTCATGCATATTTTTAACAGCATCTTTATTCGGAGCTTCAATTAAGCAAAATGCAGTCTGTCTTTCTTCATCAAACCAATAAGTAATTGCTCTACAACCATATTCGTGTTGTATTTTAAGATCTTCTTGATGAGCCAATGCTACATCCTTAGCAGTTACTCCCGGAAGATCATGTCGATCCATAAATATTGGCATAGTATCATTTTTAATGAAAAATACGATACAACAAAAACTGCTCTCTCACAATGTCTTCATTGAAAATACAATATAATTAAAAACCAGCAGGAAGTAAACAGTGTATTTCTATTAACCTGAATTCGACATAAAATTTTGGATTCAGACCGCTTATGCTTTGCATAAAAAACTGATCTACTGCGTTAAACCCGCAATATGCATTAAGAAATCTATTACACATTTAAAGTGCTTCAAAACAAGGCGTTTCACTAACTTGCTTCAATTCACCATAGCGATGCTATGATTCATTTCAGTAAGTCCTTGTTTTATTGCCTTTTAAATGCTCATGACGAAGTTTTAATACATAATCCGGGTTAAATTTTTCGAGCTAGCTCGCTAGCCCTGCAAAATTTGTCTTGTATATCAGTCTTTTATTTCAATCTGAATACTAAAAATTTTAATCGAACTCAGGTTATTATGACTGATTTGTATCACTTCGCAACACAAATATCAATAGTACAGTATACCATTTCAATTTAATAGCATTAATTATAAAATTCGTGATAAGGTGAATTTATATTATGGAGTATTTTGTACATAAATTAATAAGGATCGTGAAACTGAAATGGACAGCACATACAACCGGGATCAACAGACAAATTAAATAACCTTTGTATTTTAAAACCTATGAATAAATTAATAAGCTTTTCTGGTGTGATACTTCTCATTCTCACATTGGGCTTTTTAAACTTCAATACTAAAAAAGAGAATCGCGATAAGATATTAGTACTGACACTGGATGGAAAAAGCACCAATCAGACCATTCATAATTTTGGAGCTTCTGATGCATGGAGTTGTCAATTTGTTGGAAAATACTGGCCTGTTAACAAAAAAGAACAAATAGCTGATTGGTTGTTTAGCAGAGAGTTCGATAACAACGATAATCCTAAAGGAATCGGACTCACTATCTGGCGATTTAATATTGGTGGAGGCAGTGCTTTTCAGGGAGAAAGCAGTGATATAAAAGATGAATGGAGAAGAGCTGAATCATTTATGATTTATAAAGGGGAATATGATTGGACACAGCATAAGGGACAGCGTTGGTTTTTACAAGCTGCTAAAAAACGTGGAGTAAAAGAATTTGTAGGATTTTTGAATAGTCCACCGATTTCATTAACCAAAAATGGGAAAGCCTATTCTTCTGATAGTGAACATTATAATCTTCCAAAAGAAAACTATCATCTTTATGCTGAATATATATCAGCCATAGCGAAGAATATGCTTGAAAAGGAAGGCATTCAGTTTAAATATATTAGTCCATTTAACGAACCACAATGGGACTGGATCAATGCCGGACAAGAAGGTACTCCTGCTCAAAACAAGGAAATATATGAAATAACAAAAGTCATTAATCAAACCTTTGAAAACAATACTATTGAATCTCTGATTGAGATACCGGAATCTGCACAAATAAATTACTTGTATGAAGAGGGCAACAGAAAAGGCAGAGCCAAGCAAATATATAGTTTCTTTAACGCTTCGTCTCCCTTGTATCTGGGTAACCTTTCGCATATTGCGCCTAAAATTGCAGGACATAGTTATTTTACCACCTGGCCAAAAGATAAATTAATTGATACTCGTAAGACTTTAGCAAATGCTGTAGCAAATAATTCTCAAAATATCGAATTTTGGATGAGTGAATATTGCTTATTAGAAGATAATAAACAAATCAAAGGTCACGGTAGAGATTTGGGAATGGATGCAGCCTTATACAATGCGCGGGTAATATTCAGTGATTTAGCTATGGGCAATGCATCATCATGGCAATGGTGGATAGCCATAAGTCCGTATAATTTTAAAGATGGACTTGTCTATATTGATCATAATAAATTTAATGGTGAAATTTATGATTCAAAGCTATTGTGGACTCTGGGTAATTATTCCCGTTTTATTGAGCCTGGCATGAAACGCATTAACGTATTGAGAAGTGACTCCAGAACAGACGAACAAACCCTTGATCATTTAATGGCAAGCGCTTACTTATCAGAGGATAAATCAAAAACATCCTTAGTACTTGTGAACTATCTGAAAAAGGAAATGGTTATTCAGATTAAATTGAAAGACATGGACCCAAACTGTACATTAAAAATGTATTTGACTGATGCAGTTTCTGAAAACAATTTAAGATTTACTCAAATTGTTAAACCTAAAGATATCATCACTATTCCGCCACAATCAGTAGTCACAATAACCAATGTTGAGTAATAACCTTCTATCCTACTCTATATCGTAATTTGAATTACAACATAGAGTAGGTTATTAACAAACTGGCTAAATCAGTCATACGATATATTACTCACCAATGGAAAAACGAATCACTGAAAATGAATATGCCGGCAATTGATATTGCATATCCGGGCTAACAGTTAATTGTGATTTTGTCGGTTTAGCATCTCTTGATGCCGGGTCACCTTTTAATACTGTTAATACCGCATCTGCATCTTCTTTAATTATCTGCGATAAATCAAGACCTGTATTTACATTTACAGGTAGCATATTCACTAATTTTATAATAACGTCATTGGTTTTGGTATCCTTTACAACGGAATAAGCCACTCTCCTGATGACCTTTTGATTATGACTTGAAAGTTTTAAGTGCCCTGGAACATATTGATTCCCGGAATTATTTCCGTATAATTTCTGCACATAATAATCTACTGTGGGCTTTACTTCGGTATTATTAAAGTAGATTAAATCAGGATTCCATTGCGTACGCCCTTCTTTTGCCAATAATGGTGCAAATGAAGTCATTTCTACCACATCTCCATTCCGTTCTACAGAAGTCAGATATAAAGCCTCAGAAAGCGCTGTTTCAATATTCATCGGACGACCCGGCAGATGAGATGCATACTCTCCTAAATACACTTTAGGCTCATTACGGTCATATTTATCGTAGTAATCCTGATTATTGATAAACCATCCCGGTGGTTGATAGTAATGTTCATCCACTATCAGAACATTTAATTCTGAAGCTAATTTCCAACCCTCAACATAATCTGTACCTCTGTATGTCGGGCCTACTGTTCCAATTACGGTAATCTCAGGATATTTTTCCTTAACTGCGTTAAACAGCATGGTAAAGCGTTCTTTAAAAATCTCAGTAATTAAATCTTCATTACCTATTCCGATATATTTTAAGTTGAATGGTTCCGGATGACCGGCCTGTGCTCTTATTTTTCCCCATCGGGTATTTTTGTCTCCGTTTGCCCACTCTATCAAATCCAATACATCCTGCACATAATCACCCATATCGCACATCGGAATTCCTCCTTGCTGTCCATAACCTCCTATTGAAGAATTCTGACAAGGTACTCCTGCTGCAACAACAGGCAAAGGTTCTGCATTAATATCTTCACAAAACTGAAAATACTCATAATACCCCAAACCTACGCTTTGGTGATAATTCCAGATATTACGTTGCGGCTTACGGGTTTCCAGTGGTCCTACTGTATTTTTCCAATGGTAAATATTATCAATTCCATTTCCATGTGCCACACATCCCCCGGGGAAACGAATAAATTTTGGATTAAGATCTGCAATGGTTTGAGCCAGATCTTTTCTAAGGCCATTCTTTCTTTCCTTAAACGTTTGCTGAGGAAATAACGAAACCATGTCCAGTGCCATTTTGCCTGTAGAAACCGGCGTTAACTCAATGTGAGCTTTATCTACGGTTTTACCGGCCTGAATTTCTGCCTGATATTGTTTCCAATCTGAATTCAGTTTTTTTATCTTTACTTCACCTATAACTTCATTGTCTGGTGCGATTAGCTTTACGATTAATCCCCCGGATCTGGAATCCAGTCTTTTTGCAAACACAGAGAAGTTATACTTTGCACCTTTTGTCACCGGAATTCCATCAAAACCTTCGTTTATTACAGAAGAACCCACCTGATTTGTTTCCAGCACCGCATAGTGCTTAGTATTAACATGTAATGGCTTTAGTGTATCAATTGAAAATACAATACCATCATCACTTAACGACCATGCTTTTTTATTTGTCCAGGATTGATCTCGACCTAGCTTATCACTTAGGTCATATTCAAAACCACGATTCTGGATTAATTCAGCATACAAACCTCCATCAGCTGCATAATTGATATCTTCGAAAAATACACCTATTAATAAATCACTTATTTTTTTTGACTCTTCCGGGAATAAGGAAATTTCAGCATCTAAATCTTTGAGTCCTTTAAACCGGACAGGATCATCTTTTGTTTCTTCAGCTCTTTCCTCATTATGGAACTTCATCCATTCCCAATGCTTTATTAATTTATCTATCGTTTCCCAGGAAACTTTATTAATCTTACCCTTTTGTTTTTCACCATCAACAAGCACTTCAACTCTCAGGTTCTTTCTTTCACTTTCTGCTGCCTCTTGAGTTTTGGTATACTTTTTAAAATCTTGGGTTGTTGTTTTAAACAGCTTTTTTTCTCCATTCTGATTACTAAACCAAGTGATTATATAACGCGATTGGTTTGCATCAGAATGTACTTCTATATCTTCGATATTACCATTTTCAATAACTTCAGGATAAGATTGACTACGCCAATTATATAAATCTTTTGTATCAGCATGCGCAAACTGCCCCACCTCATTATTTAGTGCCCAGATACAATGCCAAAGTGCTGACTGATCTTTAAACATGTATGGAGAAATCATTTTTTTCTGCGATCCCCAGCTCCCGAAATCACTAAATAAAAATTGAAATTCCGGACCTATAGAGTGCCAGTTTTTTTGATCAACACTCCATGCATAATGTAACCCGTTATGGTTATGATTTTTTGAAGTGGCATAGGAAAAAACATATGCTGAATCCGGTTCATTTGCTTTTACAAGAGATAATAAAGCAAGAAGAAATACCGACAGGAAAAAATAAGCTTTCAATTGCATTTTTAGATAATTTTAAATTAAAACGATTATAAATCGAACTTTTTATGAGTTTTTATAGCACATTTTACTATTAACCTGAGTTCGATTAAAATTTTAGCATTCAGATTGACATAAAAGGCTGATATACAAGGCAAATTTTGCAGGGCTAGCTCGCTAGCTCGATAAATTTAACGAAGTAGATCAGTTTTTTATGCAAAGCATGAGAGTTTCCGCTTATAAACAGCGATCTTCTTCCTGAAAATTATTCAAAATAACCCGCTATTCTTTCATAATTTTCAGTTGAATCTCACTATTTATAGGCGGTCTGAATCCAAAATTTTATGTCGAACTCAGGTTATTAAATAATTATAGAGATATTAAGTTTATGCAAGTCACAAGATTGAGGGGTAATTCAAAGGATCTTACAGAACGGGAAAGGGTGGGGGAATGAAAATATTATTTTTAATTCAATAAACATGTATCTTTTTTTTCGCTAATTAAACTTAATTTGCGTCGTCTTATTGGTTAGGTTTAAATATGATATCAGGTTATTACAAAACAGACTGGTGTCATTTTTTGTTGTTGTTATAAGTGTCATGGATCCAATTAATTAGTATCCTATTCAATAGCTAAATGAATAATAAAGGAATTACATATCTAATCAAATTATTGAAGGTAATATTATGGACCTTGCTGGGTATAAGCATTATGCTGATATTGCTTGCAGCCGTTATTCAAATTCCTGCAGTTCAAACTAAGATTATTAAAGCAGCTACCCAATCTATCAGTGATAAAACAAATACCAGAGTTGAAATAGAAAATGTGAGTATTTCTTTTCCAAAATCGGTGGTTATCAAAGGTGTGTTTTTAGAGGATTCGCAAAACGATACGCTTGTATATATCGGTAAAACAAAGATCAATTTATCATTTTATGATTTATTACAGCATAACATCCATATAGATTATTTTTTGTTGGAGAAGGTTAATCTTCACGTGTATAATAACCAGGCAGATTCTCTTTATAATTATAATTTTCTACTAGTAGCTTTATCGGATACTATTAAATCAGAGGTAGATACCACACAAACTACGCCCTGGAAATTTAGCGTTGATGATATACAATTAAAGGATATAAGTATTAAGTATGATGATGTTTATGATGGTTTTAGATTGTCCTCAACATTGGGTGAAATGAACTTGAATTTTAAGGAACTGGATTTAGATACGAAGGTATATGATATCGATGAATTATTGATTGAAAAATTGAACACGCAAGTATATGTCAAAGGTTCAAAAAGTAGTGATTCAAAGGAATCCGAAAGTGATGTTTTACCTCAGATTATGGTTGGGAATCTTGAGATTCTTCAATCACAGATACGCTTTGAGGATTCTGTTCATCAACAATTATTTAGTACCGATATTCAACAGTTTGAGTTGAATGATGCCAATTTAGATTTACACAACCAAAAGCTCGGCCTAAATAGACTCTTGTTGTCAAAAAGCGATGTAAAATTAATTTCCTCATTAGACTCCATTGTTGAAGATAAAAACGAGGTAGGTATTGCAAATGAGGAGGAACCTAATAACTGGACGGTTGAAGTACAAAGTATAATATCGGATGATAACGCTATTACCTACAGGTTAAAAAGTAATTCAGAATCCCAGGCATCATTTGATCCTGCAGATATAAGGCTCAATCATATTCATTTTGAGGTTTCAGATATTTTATTCGCCCCAAAAGAGTGGAGTGCATCCGTTAAAAATATGACCATTCAAGATCAAAACGGATTTTCTGTATCTAATTTTAAAACGGATTTTTATAAAGATGATGGAAGTATTAACATTAAAAACTTCGAGTTTCAAACTGACGCATCTAAAGTTAATGCCCATATTAATATTCATTTTCCATCATTGCAGGCACTGGCTGATTCCAAATATTTTACAGATTTGGATATGGAGATACGGGAAATGACTTTGGCAAATTCGGACATGCTATACTTTCTTCCACAATTATCATCTCAACCCTATTTTAATGATTCAAGCCAAACCACAAGCATCTATGTAAAAATGGCAGGAGATGTAAATGATATACTGGTTGATAGTCTGGTGATTCAAGCCGGAAAGCACAGCCGTTTACAGACTCAATTTTCAGCAACCGGACTACCAATAATTCCAGATGTTAATATAAACAACCTTAAACTGGACTTAGAAACCAATAGATCGGATATCAGAAAAATGGTTGGAGTGTATATCCCTGACAGTATTCGCATTCCTGAAAATGTGAAATTGAAGGGGGATTGGGATGGAGGAATGAATGCTTTTCGTACCGCTATTAAAATGAATACCAGCTTCGGAAATGCATCATTATCATTAAATACAGATACCAATCATGTTTTTAATAGTCAGTTCAATTTGTTAAGTTTTGATTTAGGAGCACTTTTAAGAAACGATAAAATGTTTGGTACAACTTCTCTTACCGCAAAGCTGGAAGGAAGTGGTTTTGGTGAAGACAATATAAAATCAAAGCTGAACGCAACAGTTAATGAGCTGTATTTAAATGAATATCTATTCCATAATTTAACTATGAATGGAAATATTTCTCCTGATTATTTTGAAGGAACCATTGACCTGGAAGATGAAAATGCAGCATTTAATTTTGAGGGTAAACTAGATTTAAGTGATCAGCAACCACAAGGAAGTTTTGATTTTCGGTTATTGGGTGCTGATCTTCAAAAACTACATATAACAGACGAAAATATTCGGGTAGGATTCAATTTGAATACCAATTTTAAGGGAGCATCAATGGGTGATTTAAACGGCCGGACAAATATTAGTAATATAGTAGTGGCAAAGGATGATGAAAATTACTTTGCAGATTCGTTGCTGGTTAGTGTAGTTAATCAATCACATCATAGTTCTATTCAACTGACAAGTCCTTTTGTGGATATTGAATATACTTCAAAAGGGAATCCTATGGATATGATGGCTGGTTTACAAACTTATCTGAATAAGTATTTCCCGTTTACAGATTCCACATCAACAGTGGAACCCGATGATTTCGACTTTCGCATTCAGTTGTATAATCATCCTCTGTTTTCAGAAGTATTATTTCCTGATTTAAAAAGATTTAATCCGGGTGAAATTTATGGTGGTTATAATAAGGATTTAAATCAATTGAAGCTCTATGCAAAGGTCAATAAACTGGAATATGGCTCTACAGAAATCAATGAATTTGTTGTTGATTTAAAAACATCAGGCGATGCCATTGATTATTCCATTTCATGTGGACATGTTTTTAATTCTCAATTCGATTTAAATAACTTTTCCATAGAAGGTGCTATTTTAAATCAAAATATCTATACAACCATTGCTTCATTTGGAGAAGCAGATAAGAAAAACCTGTATTTGCAAACCTCCCTCAAAAAAGATAATGATGCTTATAAATTATCAGTGGAGCCCGGCGGTTTGTATCTGATGGATAACAGATGGGATGTATCCGAAGATAATTATTTGGCATTTGGAGGTGCTGGTTTTAAAGTGCACCATCTGCAAATGAAAAATAGTGGACGGATGTTGAATATAAAATCAGTGAACGAACAGTTTAATGATGATTTAAGTATTTCGATTGATCATTTTTTGCTGCAAGATATCTCTGGTATTGTAGAACGGGATTCAGGGATGGTATCAGGATTACTTCACGGTGATATTCTATTCAAACGGGTAAATGATAGCTATGGTATTGTAGCAAAAGCACAATTACAGGATTTAGCAATAATGAATCATTTAATAGGTAATGTATCGTTAAAGGCAGAAAATGCCAATACAGATAAATTTACCATTGAGTTGGGTTTAAATGGAGCTGGTAACCAATTTAAAGCCAGTGGATATATGATTCCGGGTCAAAATTCAAATATATTGAATATCCATGCGCAAATCCAATCCTTATCTATGGAAACGATTGAGGCTTTTTCTATGGGAACCATTAAGAATTCATCGGGTAATATGACCGGGAATATTGAATTAACAGGGACTACAAGTATACCCGTTGTTAACGGAGATATTACATTCAATAACACCATTTTAACGCCTGTAGCTTTAAATCATCCCATTGAACTTAAGGAAGAATCTATTCATATTCAACAAGATGGGGTTTTCTTTAAATCGTTTACCCTACTGGATAATATGAAACACGAGGCCATTGTAGACGGTGCTGTGAAAATGAAAGATTTTGATGATATTCATTTTGACTTATTGGTTAAAGCCAGAGACTTTTTGTTATTTAATACTTCGGCCCAGGATAATAATGAGTTTTATGGCCGTATGGTGATTGATAGTGATATAAAAGTAGTCGGTCCCTTAGCCCTGCCGGAGATTAATTCCAGAATTAAGCTTAAAAAGGGATCGCGTTTTACCTTTGCAGTACCAGAAGAAAAGCTAAATACCGATAAAGGAGAAGATGCAGTAGAGTTTGAAGATGATTACAATCTAAATCCAATTTTAAACAGAGGCTCTCAGTCCCGGGAACAAAAATCAGCCCTTAGTGGGTATAGTATATCTTCCGTTATTGAAATAGATAAGCAAGCATCACTTAAATTGTTAATGGATGCTTCCTCTTCTGATTCATTGGTGGTAAAGGGAGATGCCGCATTAAGCTTTTCGATTGATAAGAGTGGTAAAATAAGTCTCACCGGAGCCTATAACCTGAACGAAGGAAGCTACCGGGTTTCTATGAATTCGTTTGTTAAAAGGAGTTTTGAGATTGAAAAAGGGGGTTCTATATTATGGAGTGGTAATATGATGGATGCTCAAATTTCTATTGATGCCGTCTATTCCATAAAAACTTCTCCGTTGAATCTGGTCGCTGATCAGATGACAGATGTAAATGAAATAGAAAAGGGTGAATATAAGCAGAGACATAAGTTTTGGGTCATTCTGAAATTGAGAGGACAAATTCTAAAGCCTAAAATAAGTTTTGAAATTAAGTTACCTCCGGAAAATGAGGGAATACTTGGTGGAGCCGTAAATCAGAAGTTAATTCAGCTCAATGAAGATGAATCTGCACTCAATAAACAGGTTTTTGCTTTACTTGTATTGGGACGGTTTATCAGAGAAAATCCCTTGGATATGGAAGGGGACAATACAACTGAAATTGCCAGATCAACAGTGAGTAAATTCTTATCGCAACAGCTTAATCAATGGAGCTCAAATCTTATTCAAGGTGTTGATTTAAGTTTTGATATTGAGTCTTTTAATGATTATCAGTCCGGACATGAACAAGGCCGAACTCAAATGGATATTGGTGTGAAAAAACAATTGTTTGATGAACGATTGAGCGTTCAGGTAGGGGGAACAGTTGAGTTAGAAGGGGAAAAGGCCAGGCAGAATTCAGCAAGTGATATCACCAGTGATGTTACTGTTGAATATAAAATAACCAAGGATGGACGATATCGATTAAAAGGATTCAGACATAATCAATACGAAGGAATTATTGAAGGTCAGCTGGTTGAAACTGGTATTGGCGTTATATTTATCAGAGATTTTAATAAATGGGAAGAATTATTTAAAGGTCCTAAGGAGAATGAAAAAGGGAATAGTGAAGAGTAGAGCAAAGATTGATTGTCTTCATTTTTTTTTCCCATAAGTATTGATTTATTGGGGAATATATGAGTAAACGATATATATATAATTATCATTTCGTACTGATCTGTATGCTATTTGTTTCTTGTAGTGGTAAAAGACTTTTACCCAAGGGTGAAAAGTTATATACAGGTGCCGATGTTCAATTGGTATCAAGTGAAAAGGTAAACTCCAAAGCCATACAGAACACCATTGAGTCTGCCATCAGGCCAACGCCTAATAAATCGTTTTTTGGAATGCGACCTAAAGTATGGAGGTACTTAAAAGCAGGAGAAGAGCCTCAAACTAAATTTAAAAAATGGCTTAAGAAGAGGGGAGAAGAACCCATTTTTTTGAGCGATGTGAAACCTTTTGCAACCTCAAAAATTATTGATGCCAAGCTTTTTAATATAGGTGTGTTTAATAGTAATACCACCTACGAAACAGATGAAAAAAAACGTACGGCCAAAATCATTTTTACCAGCCAGGTGCACAAGCCTTATCGAATCAAAAATGTGCAATATGCTATAAGTAACGACAGTATTCAAAGTAAGGCATTATCCATTAAAGCGTATACATTTTTAAAACCCGGGGTCCATTATAATCTGGATTTATTAAAGATCGAAAGATCACGAATTGATAATTATCTGAAGGATCATGGATATTTTTATTTTAATGCGGATTACCTGAAGTTTATTGCTGATACATCTGATATAGACAAGTCGGTATCGTTAAAATTAATGCTGAAAGTAAACACTCCTGCTAGTGCCCTTGCTGTTTACCGAATTAACAGGGTAAAAATAGATCAGAATTATTCATTGAATGAAGAGGAAAACGACGAGGCTTCAAATGTAGTTGAATATAAGGATATTACATTAAAAATGAATAATCCGGAGATGGATATAAAACCCTCTGAACTTAATAAATCCGTATACCTCAGGAAAGACAGTATTTACTCAAGAGAAAATCATAACGCCACACTTAAACGTTTAATGTCGATAAACAACTATAAATTTGTCCGGGTTCAGTTTAATGATGCAGATACCGGTTTTTTAGATGTCTCAGTTTACATGACTCCCATGCAAAAAAGAACATTCAGAACCGAATTGGAGGTTATCACAAAGTCGAATAATTACACGGGACCGCAATTAAATATGAGTATCTTAAACAGGAATACTTTTCAAGGAGCCGAAATTTTAAAACTGGGTTTCTCGGGTTCTTATGAATCTCAGTTTGGCGAAAAGAATAAAAACCTGTATTCATACTCCTATAGTCCTGAGCTACAACTTACATTGCCGCGGTTGATAACGCCCTTTAAAATCAAACAGAAAAACAATCGGTATGTACCCAAAACAAACATATCATTGTCTTACAGCTTTGTAAAAAGAGTCAACTACTTTGATATGCGCACCTTGCAACTGAACTATGGTTACAAGTGGAAAAAAAATATTCTTTCTGAAAATGAGTTGATACCATTAAATGTTAGTTATTCATTACTTGGAAATATTTCATCACAATTTAAGGCTTTGTTAGACGAGAATCCGTATTTGAGAAAGAGCTATGATGATCAATTTATTACCAGTACAAAGTATGTTTATACCTATAATGAACAATTCATTCAAGGTAAAAAGCACAAGTATTTCTTTCAGTTAAGCTCCGAAGTGGCCGGAAATACTTTTTCCCTTATTCATCAATTAACAGGGAAAAAAGCAAGTGCAGAAGATCCTTCTAAATTGTTTGGTACTGTCTATTCGCAATTTGCCAGGTTGAGTTTAGATGGTAGAACATTCTGGAATACAGGTAATAGTAAAAAACTGGCTTTGCGATTTTTTGCAGGTGTCGCAAAGTCCTATGGTAATGCATCTGCGCTACCTTATTCGCGACAATTCTTTAGTGGAGGTCCCAATAGTATCAGAGCTTTTCATATCAATTCATTAGGTCCCGGACAGAATTATCAGGATGTGGGGAAACGTGGATTTTTGCAATCCGGTGGTGATATAAAACTGGAGTGGAATGCAGAATACCGGTTTGGGATATATAGTTTACTAAAAGGAGCACTGTTTGTGGATGCCGGAAATATATGGACAATAAATACATCTGATAATATCAATGAAGGGGATTTTAGTTTTTCAAATTTTCATAAGGAGTTAGCTGTTGGGGCAGGAGTAGGTTTTAGGTTTGATGTTTCTTTCTTCGTATTGCGATTTGATTTAGCTACGCCATTACGCAAACCATGGCTTGAAGAAAATAAACGATGGGTGATTGATGAAATCGATTTTTCGGATTCGAACTGGAGAAGTGAAAATTTGATTTTGAATGTTGCTATAGGTTATCCTTTTTAGTTTTAGTAACCTGAGTTCGATTAAAATTAGCGAGCTCAAAATTCAGTAAATGATTGATTTACAATATAAATTTTTGAGACATA
>JBNKGY010000075.1:0-17143 GCA_050290065.1 Marinilabiliaceae bacterium | reverse complement strand
TTAACCATGACTAGATAAATTGTTTTTAATAGCTTGCAGTAATATTAGGGTTAGTCACCTAGTAATGTCCACGTCACATGTGTCATACATACCTAGGGTTTACTTTCTAGAAAGAAAAGTGAGTTTTGATTCCATTAACTTTAAGAACAAGACAGTTTATCTGGGAGCCATAACATCCGGAAAATTAACGGCAAATATAATTAAAGATAAAAACTCCAGTAATTATCAATTTATCATTGATTCTCTATTAAATAAGGAGAAGAGCAACTCGAAATGGAAATATAAAACCAATGAGGTTGAAATAAAAAATAGTCATATTACGGTCAAAGATGTGTCATCGAAGCCCTCTCAGGATATGTTTAATATAAAAGACATCGAGTTTGCCAATATTAATCTATTAATCGATGATTTCAATTCCGTCTCTGACTCTGTCAGCTTTCGAATAAAAACTTTTGAATGTGATGAACAATCTGGTTTATCCATACAAAATTTTAAAGGTGGAATTGGTATAGGGAAGACCGGAATTGGTATCAAAAATGTACGACTCAAAACCAATCATTCCTATTTGAGTATTGATTATCTCGAGTTATCTTACGATTCAGCCTATGCCTTCAATGATTTTGCAAATCGTGTATCTATTAATCTAAAAATAAACTCTCTATCAGCCGATTATCATGATTTAAAAAAAATCATACCTACATTCCCTCAATTAAAAAATAAAATAAATATTAGAGGAGAATTTAAAGGTACAATTAGCAATCTTCAGGGAAGAAATATTCAGATTAATGCCGGTGATAAAACTGAATTACAAACAAACTTTGATATTAAAGGCCTTCCGGATATTACTGAAAGTTTTGTGTACCTAAACGTAAAGAAACTTAAAACTGATATTTACGATCTGGCTAAAATAGCAACCCTAAATAAAGAAACTAGAGAATTTGATTTCCCCGAGTCTTTTAAAAACTTGGGTACAATAGAATACAGCGGAATATTCTCCGGATTCATCGATAATTTAGTAGCATATGGAGAATTTAATACTGATTTAGGTATACTTAAAACGGATATTGGATTTAAAATGACTGAAAATAACCGTTTGGTTTACTCCGGATTTTTAAATACCAAAGAACTGAATATTGGAAAGCTTATAAACTCTGAAAACAACCTTAACAAGGTTACCATGGATGTTACTGTAAATGGATATCGGAACAGTAATAAATTTTTCAATGCCTATATTAGTGGAACTATTGATTCTATTGATTTTAACAATTACAAATATGAGAAACTGGAGCTAAATGGATTATTATCTAACAATAGATTTGATGGTAAAATAGCTATTAATGACCCTAATGCTCAAGTGGCATTCAATGGAAAAATGGATTTCAAAAACGAAATTCCGGAATTTGATTTCACTGCATCTTTAAAAAATATTAAACCTGATAAATTAAAATTATTACCCAAATTAAAAAACAGCAACATCAGTATTAAACTAAATTCAACATTATCAGGCAAAACCTTAAATACAGTTGTCGGAAACATCAATCTATATGATGGTGAATTACTTACCGAAAACGATCATATCTTTTTAGATACTTTATCAATTACCTCATTCATTGGCGATAGCATTAAAAAACTTGATATTAAGTCAGATATTGTGGATGCAGAAATGATTGGTGAATACCAGTTAAGTTCATTAGTGAGAGAACTAAAAAAGCAACTCAGCAATTATTTGCCTTCTGTATTTTATTCTGATCATCATAATACCTCTCAAAGTAATTTTAGATTTAACATTACCACCAAAAATCTGGAATCATTAATTAAAACATTTAATCCGAAAATAGCCATCGCTGACAGCACTCAGATAAAAGGTTACTTCAACAGTACAAATAATACCATGAGTATTGAAGGGAATTGTGCTGATTTTAGATACAATTCAATATCCGGAAAGAATTTAGATTTTCTAATAAATTCTAATGAAAACAAACTCAATACAAATATCAAAAGTGAAAATGTGAGATTTGGTGAAATTATTCCTCTGTATAATTTTTCTCTAATCCAGGAATCTGAAGATGACAATATGAAAATGGATGTTCTCTGGAATAACATGGGCAAAGTTACCAATAGTGGAGAAATACATACCAACACTAAGTTTTCAAGAGTATTTGACAACCAGATATTCACAAATATTTCATTACTTCCTTCAACCTTAACCATCAAAGATACCATTTGGAATATTCAGGATTCAGAGATTAACATTAGCCCAAATGGTGTTGGTGTTAATACATTCAGAGTACACCATAGTAATCAGGAAATTGGGATTAACGGTTCGGTTTACAACAACAGTAACAGTAGCCTATCTACTCATTTTCAAAATATTGACTTAAGTGATTTAACGGAACTAATCAACATCAAAAAACTATCATTTGAAGGCTTATTAAACGGTAATGTAAATATCAAAAACAACTTCGAAAATCCAATCATTACCAGCGACTTAATTATTAAGAATTTAAATATTAACAAAGAAAAGATTGGTGATTTAGAAGTTGAATCCATATGGGACAATGAGGCTAAAGCTGTTTTATTGAACACACAAGCCACAAGAGGAAATATAAAACCATTAGTAGGAAGCGGCTATTTTATTCCTAAGGACAAAGACTATAATTTTAATTGTACACTGGATAGTCTGCCCATTGGTTTTTTAAATCTCTATTTAAACAAAGTATTACAAAACTTAAATGGCACAGCATCTGGAAATATTGTATTAAAAAATGGTACTGAAGGAAATGAACTAAGCGGTAACATAAATGTCAACAAAGCAAAATTTGATGTTGATTTATTACAAAGTTCTTATACGGTGGAAGACAGCATTATTTTCACGGCTCATAAAATTGATTTTAAAAACATGATCCTGACTGATCGATACAACCGAAAGGGTAAATTCAATGGCTCCATATCTCACACCAACTTTTTTGGCATGAAGTATAACCTATACATAAGAGCCAATAACATGTTACTCCTTGATACAAAGGAAAAAGACAATCCTCTGTATTATGGAAAAGTATTTGGCACCGGAGATTTAGCCATACTGGGCGAAACCAGCGAATTAACCATTAATATTGATGCTAAAACAGAAAAAGATACCAAGTTTTACATTCCAATGTCTGATCGCGAGGAATCACTGAATAATAACTTTATCCAGTTTATTAATCCGGATAAAGATTCTAAAGCCAGTAGCGATTCAAAAAGCAAACAGGATGAGTATAAAGTAGACCTTTCTAATTACGCATTAAATATGGGAATTGAGATTACTCCAGATGCTCAGATACAAGTAATTTTTGATCCCACATTAGGTGATATTTTAAAAAGTTCAGGAAGAGGAAATCTACAAATACAGGTTAGTAAAGAAGGTGAAGTAAGTTTCTTTGGTGAGTATAAAGCTGAAGAAGGGGATTATTTATTTTCTTTGGAAAACGTTGTAAATAAGAGATTTGATATAAACAAAGGCGGTACTGTTACCTGGGAAGGAGATCCTTATGATGCGATTGTTGATTTAACGGCAACCTACAAACTAAAAACCTCTATTCAACCGCTGGTAATTCCTTCGACAAGTAGCAGTACAAACAGAGAAACCTACAGGCGTGTACCTATAAATTGCGATATGATTTTATCTGGAAGAATTTCGCAACCCAATATTCGTTTTGCAGTATCGGCACCAACGATGGAGCAATCCACTAAAAATTTAATTGAAGATGCCATTAGTACTGATGAAGAATTAAACAGACAGGTTTTATCACTTCTTATTCTGAATAAATTTTACACCCCTGATTATTATTCTTCCAATAGTGGTGAGAATCGTGTAAACACAGCAGCATTGGCTAATACCTCGGAGATGATATCCAGTCAGTTAAGCAATTGGCTATCACAAATCAGCAATGATTTTGATGTGGGTATAAGTTATCGTCCGGAGGATGAAATTTCGAGTGAACAACTTGAGGTGGCTTTATCAACTCAAATATTCAACGACAGAGTTACTTTAAATGGTAATGTTGAATACGGAGCATATGACACCAAACAAAGAAATACCAATAATATTGTTGGTGATTTTGATATGGATGTAAAACTCAACAAATCAGGAAACCTTAGAGCTAAAGCCTATACACATTCAAATGATGATTATATTTACGATAGCTCTCCAACAACACAAGGAGTAGGTATTTCATATCAGGAAGAATTTAATACATTTGGAGAACTTATCCGTAAATACTGGAATTGGATTACCGGAAAAGCTAAAAAGGAGAAAGAAATAGTAATAGAGAATGAATGAGAAGATAATCAACACTTTAGAACCTTGTCATTCTAAAACTAAAACTCCCGATACTTTTATAGATTATTAAACGTTATACTTTAAATAAAAACAATTTATATTTTTACTGAAAATAATTAACACCTCATATTCATGAATCCAATATTATTAATACAAACAGCAACTACCGAAACCGGAGAAGCACTGGCTGAAACTGCCGAAAAACAAATAAATTACATTGACATGGCTATAAAGGGTGGATGGATAATGATACCTCTAATTCTCCTGTCCTTTGTAGCTGTATATATTTTTATTGAAAGATACCTGGCGATCAACAAATCTGCATCTGAAGATTTAAGCTTTATGAATAAGATAAAAGAATATATTCATGATGGAAAAATTGACTCTGCTTATTCATTGTGCCAACAAGTTGATAATCCTGTAAGCAGAATGATTGAAAAAGGTATCAGCAGAATCGGACGCCCTTTACAAGATGTAAATACTGCTATTGAAAATGTTGGTAATTTAGAAATCAGCAGATTAGAAAAAGGACTACCCACATTAGCCACTGTTGCCGGAGGAGCGCCTATGATTGGTTTTCTGGGAACTGTAATTGGTATGATTAAAGCATTTTTTGATATGGCAAATGCAGGTAACAATATTGATGTAAGCCTTCTTTCATCAGGAATTTATACTGCCATGGTAACTACCGTAACAGGTTTAGTGGTGGGTATTATTGCTTATTTCGCCTATAACTTTTTAGTAGCTCGAGTTGAAAAGGTTGTTTTTAAACTTGAGGCCAGAACCATGGAGTTTATGGATTTATTGAACGAACCAGCAGCTTAAACTAATAATCCAACTGATTTATCAGATTTGATTCTATTCTTTGGGATAAATAATTTTAATCTATGGCTTTAAAAAGAAGATCAAAAATTAGTGCAAGCTTTAGTATGTCGAGCATGACTGACATCGTTTTTTTGTTACTTATTTTCTTTATGATTACATCAACAATGGTTCATCCAAATGCCATCAAATTGTTAATCCCAAAGCAAGCGACAAAAAAAGTTGTGATTGACAAATTCATCAATGCTAGAGTAACTGCAAATGGCAATATTTATATAGAAAACAGAAAAGTAACTGAATCAACATTAGAGAATATTCTCATTGATTCATACAATAGTTCTGACAAAACCTTTATTAAACTTAGAACTGACAAAAACGCACCGACCGGAGCTGTTGCTATGGTATTAGACGTTGCTGAAACCAACTCAATTAAAGTGGTTTTAGATATAAAATAACATCAGTGCAAAAGACAATGTATCGCTTATAAATGATAGAATAAAAAATGGGTTTAAAAAAGAGAAGTAAAGTTGAATCTGGATTTAGCATGTCAAGCATGACTGATATTGTATTTCTATTACTCATATTTTTCATGATTACTTCTACTTTGGTAACTCCTGTTGCCAATAAAGATTTAACATTACCCAAGAGTGATCATCAGGCATCTGCAAAACCAAACACTACAATTTCTGTTACAAAAGATTTAAAGTATTTTATTGAAGGAGATGAAGTTTCTTTTTGGAGAATGGAACGAAGATTGAAAGAAATAATGATTGCAGAACCCGAGACTTACATCGCTCTGCATGTTGATGAGTCTGTACCTTTCTCAATTGTAGGAAAGATCAGAGATATTGCTATTAGAAACAAATACAAGTTGATATTAGCAACGCAACCTAAGTAAGATTTAATTAATAGAGTTAGTCACAAAGTTCATATCAAATGCAAAAAAAATATAACAAGCAAGGTATAATTGGTTCCATTATTTTTCACTTATTGGTTCTTGCTCTGCTCATATTCTTTGGATTAACTACTTTACCCAAACAAGAGGAAGGAATACTTGTAAATTTGGGTAATGTTGAGACTGGGTTGGGAAATATTGAGCCCCCAAAATCGTCTGCTCAACCTCAACAAGAAACACCCAAAACGACACCCCCACCAGCAACTGTAGATAAACCCACTCCTAAAACAGAAGAATCTGTAAAAACACAGGATTTTGATGAGGCTCCTGAAATCAAAAGTGCAGAACAGAAGAAAAAAGAGGAAGAAGAAAAGCTAAAAAAGCAAAGAGAAGAAGCTGAAAGACAAAAACAGCTTGAAATAGAAAGAAAGGCAAAAGCCGAAGCAGATAGAATTGCCAAGGCAGAAGCTGAGGCAAAAAGAAAAGCTGAAATTGAAAGAAAAAGGATTGAGGAGGAAGAACGAAAGAAAAGAGAAGAACAACAACGCATTGCTGATGAAGCCCGAAATAAGGTGGGTAGCGCCTTTGGTAAATCAAACAGTAACAGCACATCGGAAGGTGATGCCGGCGGTACCGGAAATCAGGGTTATGTTACCGGCGACCTCAATAGCAAAAACAGAACTGGTAGTGGATTGGGTAATTCCGGATCAGGCTTTGACCTAACCGGACGATCTTTAGTCGGTTCGCTCCCTCAGCCAAACTATGGAATACAAGAAGAAGGAATTGTGGTGGTTCAGGTTACTGTTGATAAATATGGTAATGTAGTTAGCGCTGAATATCAATTAAAGGGATCAACTTCGCAAAATTCTACTTTGAAAAAAGCAGCTATCGATGCAGCTAAAAAGGCTCGATTTAATTCAGATCCCAATGCTTCAGCATTTCAAAAGGGAACAATTACTTATCATTTTGTACTGAATTAATCCGCAAAAAATCCGGCATATAAATTTTATACCGGATTACTATAATTACATTGATGATCACTTTTTAATATGACTCATAAAAATCAAACTCAACAACAAGGAACGTTCCGTTAAACTATGCCTGATTATTCTTTCATTTTCTGAGGGCAGATACTCCCCGACCGGTCCTAAACCATCCACTTTTGGCATGTCTTTTTGAACATGACAGATATCTGCAGAACTCCATCTGTACTCTTCAGTTATCCTTACATCAATCTGCTTAGCCAATCCTCTAATCTGGTTAAAAAAGTTTTTTGAATGTTCATTCTTTGGCATGGCATGTCGTTTAAGCCCGCCTTCAATCTGCACCTGGTATATTTTACTCCGTTTTTGCTGAGACAATATCTTTTTAATCTTTTTTTCTATATCACCAAGTACCTCATCAGAATTATATCTAATACTTATTCCTGCATTTCCATGCGCATTCATTTTGAAGATATTGCTTTTAAACTCTATTTCATATGGAGCTATAATATTATTGCTGTCATTTTTACTTATATCCGTAATTGAAGCCAATGTTTTATTAAAATTCAATGCCGTTAAAGAAACATTTTCCGGGGCATTCTTATTCATCATTTTCATTTCGATTCGATATGAAGCACTACCCGAACGAGATAAAATTACGCCTCCATTTTTTGATGATCCACTTAATGAAACCACATTTTCAGCATGTTCTGATTTTTGGATTATTATGGATTTTGAGTACTTACCATCAATAGATGAATCTGTAATCAGCAGCACTCCAATATTTATTTTTTTTAGATTTCTTGTGAATCGTAAGGCCTGCAATGAACTTAATAAAATAGCAATACCTCCTTTATTTTCCCATATTCCGGTCCCTTCTAAATACTGTTCGTGTTCATAAAAATTTTCATGCCTGGCCAACTTTATATTATTGTCAATTGGAAGTAAAACCAGGTAATCTAACTTCTCACTAAATGAATTGGTGAAATATGCTATATTTCCAACCTCCATTTGAGGAAATATTTCCTGAGTAAATCCTAACTGACTTAATTCGCTTGCTACAATCCCACTACAAAAATTAACTCCATCCACATTTCTTACATGGGTGTTTGTATCCACAATTTTTTTAAGAAACTTTTCGGTTTGCTGTTGACGTGTTTTTATAAAAGTTCTCATTCTCGAAGCCTGTGGCACCTTCGCTCCGCCTAACATTTCTGGAGAAGATATAGTAATGGCATTTGTAAAATATCTTACAGAAGCCACATCGAGCATCTTATTTACCAATTTTTCAAAATCATATCCAGCTACTTTTGCAGCTGTTGTATAAGAGCCTGATTCTCCAAGGCTTGCCATCGAATTTATTTCAAGCAAATAAATATTTCCATTTTCATCCAGTCGAATATCCACCCTGGCAAAATCCCTCAAGTTCAAAGCCTTAAATGCTTCAATGCTTAATTTCTGCATGGCTTCGGTAAGTTCAGTAGAAATATTTGCCGGACAAACCTTAGCCCGGGGTTTATGTTTTTTGTCATCTACTGTTTGAATAGCATCCGGATCCCCTTCCAGATCTATTTCCAATACGGGAAATGATTCTACCAGAGAATTACCCAATAATCCGACACAAAATTCCCTTCCTCTGATAAACTGCTCAACCAATGCCTGCTGATCAAACTCAGTAACAATAAATTGAATGGCTTCTTTTAAATCATCATCATTATAAACCACTTTTAATCCGAAAGAAACACTTTCCATTTTGGGCTTTACAATAACAGGAAACTTTACAGTACTCACATCCTCTTCGGGAGAATTAAATACCCAAAAATCGGGTGTCGGCAGGTTATTATTCTTCCATATTATTTTTGTCAATATCTTATCTAACGCTAAGGCATGTCCAGAAGGAGAAGATCCCACATATGGCAACCCCAGCATTTCAAGCATTGAAGGTATATGTGTATATCGACTTTCTCCTTGAATTCCATAGGCCATATTAAAAATCATTCCCATTTGCTCGCCTTCCATCACTCTGGGCATAAAATTCTCCAGCCGTTCAATAATTTGCTTATTCCCATCAAGAATGGCTACATTATGACCAGCTTTCTCAAGACATTGAGCTACTTTTTTCACAGTTCTTTCATTGTAGAACTCCTTATTTTGCATACCAAAGGTATTTATTACCCCATGGATATCTTTATTGTATATAAGTGCGACTTTCATTTTATTTCTTTTTCATCACAATGGTACGGTGAGGATATGGGATTTCAATATTAGCCTCTTTAAAACGCTTTAAGATAATTTCGTTTAAATCACAACTGATAATAAAAGCATCATCATTTTTATTGGTCCACACATAAGCTCTTATCGCAATTCCAAAATCTCCTAAATTTATTACTCTTACAATAACTTTTGGAGATCCCTTGCTGATATCTTCTTCTGAACGGTGATCAATAACCAAAGGATGATTTTCAGCTTCATACTGGATTATTTGTTTGGCTAAATCAATATCTGATTCGTAACTCACCTGAAATTCGATGAACTTTTTAATACGCTCATCAATAAGATCACTGTTCACAATGGTTTCATCACTAATTATGGTATTTGGGATAATAATTCTTCTATTTTCATAGTTACGGATAATCGTATGTCTCAGGGTAATTTCTTCTACAACTCCTTTATTTCCATTACCCAACTCAATGGTATCTTTTACTCGAAATGGCCTAAATATCAATATAAAAATCCCACCAATAATATTGCTAAAAGCTTTTTGCGAAGCAAAACCAATTATAGCAGCTAAAATACCTGCACCTGCAAAAATGGCTTTCGTAAAATCTTTTAATGATGGAGTAATTCTAAATATGACTATTAAACCAATGGTATAAATTATAAACGATATTGAATTTTTAATAAATGAAAAGTTTGTTGGATCCACATTAACCTTTTTTGATTGCCGATTAATAGTAAAACCAATTACTTTTCGCATGGAAAAAGTTAACATGTATGCACTGGCAATGACAATGACAACTTGAAGCCAGTATGACCAGCTAACATTACCAATAAAATTACTTATTACGTCAATTTTAAGAACAAATTGCATTTGAAAAACTATTTGTATTAGATAACATTACACAATTTAAGGAAATTTCTCACCATTATCATTCCATCTTCACCTGACACCTCCGGATGAGATTGAAAACCATATATAGGCTTAGTTTTATGCTTAATGATTTCTGTAGCACATGTTTCAGAAATAGCCAAACTGTCAAAGCATACCGGTAATTCTGAAACATAAAAACTATGACGCTTTACGAGAGAAACTTCTGTTTTATTCAGACCATTAAATATTGGATCTTCAGGATTATTAATGGTCACCAACTCCCTTTTCCCATGATATTCCGCTAATTTTTTTATTCTGCCTCTATAATTAACGGCAATAATTTCATGCCCCAAACAAAAACCTAACACAGGAACATCAAAATTCGTCAAGGCAACAAAATTTGAAGTTAAGTTAAGAGGTTCATAAGGGTTTCCTTTACCCCCGGAGAGAATAATACCTTTAATTTGAGTTTTCGCAGAAAGCGTTATTGGTTGATTGTGGTCGAAAAAAACATAGTCAAAATCTTGCTCTGCAAGATATTGACGTTTAAACTTTTTGATAAAAGCACTCTGATTATCAATTATTAACAACATAACAATCCATGTATTATATAGATTGCAAAATACAAAATATTGCCAATGAAAATTGATTTAATACGTTTAATTTAATCCGTAAAATTGAATCGGACATTTACAAAAAATGTGATCAATTGTCATCTACCTTGTAGGTTACTAATGCTTTTTCATTACAGAAAATAGTTAGATAATCGGATCTCTTAACCTTAAAAGGAATTTCAAAATTCAATTGTCCGTTGCTTCTTTGAGGAACAACCATAAACAAACGCCTTTCCGATTCATAAGCGTATGAGAAGTTAAGTATTTTATCAGAATTAAAATCAATATCTTGGGCTGTTATACTTACATTTACCTGGTTATTTTCCATAGGGTTAATAATCCCGGCATTAGGATTAATGACTTTTAATTCTCCTTTTAGATAATATGGATGAAATAATGGTAATTGCGTAAAATCCTCTTCTGATTTATTAATTAATAACCATTCCGGATCTTTAGGAAAGTGGTTCAGAAAAAATCTTTCTGGAGGCGTTAAGTAATAAACTTCATTATAGCCTTTTATAAAACATTCCTGATCGTAATTCAAAACACCAGCTCCAAATGTTACATCTACTAATTGCCATTCTCCACGAAGCTTAACAGCATTCCAAATATGGTCTCCTCGTCCTGGCTTTTTGCCAATACTATTAAATGAAGTTTTGGTTGAACCTGATATTACAGCACATTCTATCCCACTATTATCACATAACTTTTTAAATAAAAGCGCAAAGCCCCTAGATGTTCCTGATCTTTTCGCAAAGGTTTTTTCTGCTATTTCATTGTCGGCTTTTTGAATCTTAGCACATTTCTCTTCCTTTGTCTTATATCTGAAATTATAATAATACTTCTTTTTATCACTAAAAAAGCATTTTTCATCGAATGAGATATTATTTGTGACCCAATAATACAAGGCAGCTACTTTATCTTCATTTGAACTATAATCAAAATTCAATTTTGCTGCAAACATTTTACAAGTTGGTACATTTCCATATTGTGAGTCGATTCTACTTTTTATTTCATTACTAATTTGAGCATGTGAAAATTGTAATACAAAAACATAAATAATTATACTTTTTATAATCTTCATTGTGAAATCTGATTTAAGTAAACTGATTTTTATCAGTACAAATGTAGAAACTCTATATCGACACTTGTAATACTTAAATTAATATTTTTTGATATTTTGATAGAGCTATATAATTACTCTATGAATACTGATTTAAACCTCATAAAATATGCATAATTGATTTCAATTCACCTCATATTAACCATTAATACACATGAACCGGAGTTCAATTATAAATTTTATATCGAACTCTGATTATTAACTTAACTAAATATCAGCATATACATATGTGTATTATACTAAAAGAAAAATTTTGCAATAATAAATACACGAAAAAAATCGAATCCTGTTTTATTAGTCATTATTGTTTTAATGAAACAATACAAAATGCCCGTAATTACATGGCATATAAAGCAATATATTCGATTACATTAGTCCTCCATCACGTACTCAATGTACTAACAAAACGCTAGTACACTATCAAAAAAGACCATTTTTAATATTCTGTAAAATATTTTTTATTATATTAGTAATGCTTAACCAAATCTATAACAAAATGAACTCACAAATTCATTCTCAAAGCAATGTAGATGAAATTGTATCTATTGCATCCCAAATTCGCGACGCTCTTTCTGAATTTGATTTTAAAGATGATAAATATTTTACAGAGCTAAAGAGGCGTCTTTGCGAAAACATCGCCTTAATGAGTCTGACACTTGAAGGTCCTTTTAACCACATTGATCTTGAAGATGTCGAACACCAAAGGATAAAAGCTGCAAATGTAATATTTAACGAACTGGAATCTAAAACATTATGGCCTGATAAATTAATTCGTGAAGCTGCCGAAAAAGTCTTGAGTGTTTTACAATATTACAATTCCAGCACCACTTATCTATCTTATTACTCAGAATCCACAAATATCAATTCTCTGTTAAAAAAATTAAAGCAATCGGATATCATGGAATTTACTGCCGTCATTCCGGGTTTACAGATTCTGATTAATCAGCTTGAAAAAGCTCAATTTTCTTTTGAGCATCTTTTTATGAAAAACATCTCTAATTTTGAAGAATGTAAGGAAAGTTTTTCTTCAATTAGAGTTGGCAACAGAATAATAAAGCAACTCAATAATGAGCTTTTAATCTACCTTAAAACAATGGCTCAGGTTTACCCAAAAAAATTCTTTGAATGTTATCATATTGTTGAAACTATTGTCATTAATAATAACAACCGGGTTGTTAGAAGAAATAATATACTTTCTCGCATGCTTATAAGTGAGGTCAACTAATTATGATTTTATTATAATTCTATGGTATTTATATTCTTGAAATATTCGCTATAAAAAAACGCCTGACTTAAAAAAATAGGTCAGACATTTATGATTTTATTTACATATCTAAACTACACTATTCTACATACTCATTATATACTCTTTTTAACCAGGGCATAAGGCCACAATAATAATAAAAGCCCCCGCAGTTAATAAGGCATTTATTAGGAAGAAATAGTTTTTTTCTCAAACAAATCCCATAAACCAGAAAGAACACCTGAAAGTTTATTTCCAATAGCATTACCTAAAAACCACCCTCCCATCATTAAGGCAGCTATTCTTCTTGGAGCCAAATTACTTACCAGCGATATTCCAATAGGACTTATGCAAAGTTCTCCAAATGTTATCATTCCATAAACCCCAAATAACCAAGCAACAGAGGCTTTATCTAATCCATTGGATGATACTACTGCCGCAACAACCATTACCAGCCACGATAAAGCAGATATCAACATACCCCATGCGATTTTGCACGGGCTAGTAGGCTCTTTTTTACGTCTTCGTAGCCAACCAGATATACTAATCACCAGTGGTGTTAATAAAATAACAAATTCTGGATTAATTGAAGCCTGTAACTCTGTTGGTCATAAGCTTAACTTGCCCCTTCTGATTTTTGAGCCTCAGATAAGGCTTTCCATTGTTCTATTGTAATATCACCGGGCTTACCTTTCAGCTCTTCCCTTTCTTTATCTGATAAGGCTGACCAATCATCATCTGAAATATCAGAGGGTTTCCACTTAAATTTCCTTTGGGCAACTCCTTTGTATAATTATAAAAATATTGGTTAGGTCCTTGTTTCGACCACATATCTTCGCCATGCAAACCTTGTAACTTAATTTCCCTTGGTAATGTAGATACATCCACTGCTTTTGCCAATACATTAATTGTTTTTTCAGTAATTCCTGATACTTCACGTGAAGTATTGTACTTAGCCCAATAAGTTAATGCAGAACCATTTTGATGAAAAACAGCCCAGAAAATGATACAACTCCAAACACAGCCAACAATGCTGCAATAGGCTCTCTTTCTGTTTTTTCATCTGCAATTTTCCAGGTAGTAAAGAAGAAAAGAATAACAGGAAAACAGAAAAAGATAAAAGCATCTGTTGAAACTGCTCCGAACATGGTACCTGAAATAAACCAACCCAATATAGCAGCGGCAAAATCAGGTAAAAACAATACGGTAAATAAACGACTCATCTTAACATCTCCAGGTCGAGCTGGTGTAATTTTATCAGCTTCTTTAATTTCAGGAACCTGAACCAAACCTAATGCAAACCATAATACACCAATCAGCATTCCAATTCCTACTGCTGCAAATGATCATCCATAGGTTAATCGCAAATAGGCAGCCACAAAATTACATACAAAGACACTTATATTGATTCCAATGTAAAAAATGTTATAGCCTGAATCTTTCAAGGACTCATATTCAGGTTTCTCATATGGTTTCCCTAGTATAACAGAAACATTAAGTTTAAACATTCCATTCCCCAGAATAATCAATAGCAATGCAATATAAAATGCCATCATTGAATTAGGTATGGCTAAGGCCAGATACCCAGTAGCCATCAATAGCCCTCCTATAAATATTGACTTTCGATAACCAATCAACCTATCTGCTATCAATCCCCTAAAAATGGAGTTAGGTATACCAGTGCTAAATAAGTACCTTAGATATTAGCAGCATTCATATTTGTGAACCTCAATCCTGCAAACTTTGATGATGTGGGTTCAATCATATACAAACTGAAAATCCCCAACATTAAATAGTATCCGAAACGTTCCCACATTTCAGTAAAAAAGAGAATATGTGGACTTGGAGTGGGATCTCATTTTGAACATTGGGGTTTTTCGAATGAAAATATTTTGGAAGAAGAATGGCATTCAAGCACTATATTAGATGAAGGTATTACTGTTCATTTTACACCTGCCAAACATTTTCCAGGAGAGGTTTAAAATGAAACAAAACACTTTGGGTGTCATTTGTTTTACAAACACCAAATAAGCAATTATTTTTTGGAGGAGACAGTGGTTATGACACACATTTAAAAGAAATCAAAGAGAGATTTGGTGAATTCGATTTAGTTTAACTTGAAAATGGTCAATATGATAAAGCCTGGAAATAAATATATATACACGCATCCCGATGAGGTAATAAAAGCATTGAAAGATTTAAATGCTATTGCATTATTCCCTGGCCATTCAGGTAAATTTAGTCTAGCCAACCATACATGGAATTAACCATTAAAAGAAATATCTAAACTTCATCAAAACGAAGATTTTCATTTGATTACTCCTTTAATTGGTGAAAAAGTACAATTAAATTTATTGCCTCAAAAATACATTCATTGATGGGAAGATTATCCTGCCACAGTTGAATCTAAATTTTGAAACTATAACAAACTCAAGCTGTATTAATGAATCTATAAAAAAGGCCATCTTAGAGCAAAATTTTAAGATAGCCTCTTTTAAAATATGTTTTCTTCAACTACTTAATACCGTGCATCATCTTCTTTAACCATGGAGTTAAGGTTAATAGTATAGCTGCAGCTATAAAAGATTGTATAGCAATAAACCAGAATACAGGTATACTTGTATCCATAGCAGTTTCTAACTTTAATGATATGGCTTTCATTTGTGAAGCCACAAAGTTTCCTGCAGCGAAACTACCCATCCAAACCCCCATCATCGTAGAAACCAATTTGGTTGGAGATAACTTAGTGACCATAGATAATCCAATTGGTGATAAACAAAGCTCTCCAAATGTATGGACCATAAATACCATTACTAACCATAACGGACTCACCAATTGTTGTTCTGATCGCTCAGATGCAAATGCCATAATCACAAATCCAAGTCCTAGTAAAACCATCCCCCAAACAAATTTCATAGGTGTATTCGGGTTTAATTTTACTCTATCCAACCTTGACCAAAGAATGGTAAATAAAGGTGCAAACAAAACTATAAATACCGCATTAACACTTTGAAACCATGTGGCAGGAATTTCAAAACTTCCTATCATTCGATTGGTATTATCACGTGCAAAAATACTGAATGTTGTTCCAGCCTGTTCAAATCCTGCCCAAAAGAAAATATTAAATACGGCCAGTACTAAAATAACACTTACTCGACTCCATTCCGTTTTTCCGTTAGTACCTTTAAATATGCTCATTGATAGATAGGCGACTCCACCTATGGCTGCAATGGCAATTATAGTACTGGATGCATTATCTGAAAGTTGACTCCACCCAAAAATAAATCCAACAACAATTAGAACAATAGCAATAGAATATGACATAATACTCATCCAATCTTTAGCTATTAGTCTTACTCTTTTTGCTTTTACAGTTGGTGGCATTCCAATTGGGCCAAGAGTATGACTACGCATAAAAAACCAAAAAGTACCTAAGATCATTCCAATACCTGCAGCAAGAAAGCCATATTCCCAGGCAACTTGTTCTCCAAGCTTTCCGGCTATTAATGGTGATATACCGGCTCCCAGATTAATCCCCATATAGAAAATTGTAAATCCTCCATCCTTTCTAGGATCGGCATTATCATACAACTCTCCAACCATAGTGGAGATATTGGGTTTGAAAAATCCATTACCTAAAATTAAAACGCCCAGTCCAATATAAAATACTAACTGACGATATTCCAAATCTGCTGAAACTGACATGGCGCTATATGAAAGCAATAACTGACCTAAAGCCATTGTTATACCTCCAATATATATTGCCTTACGCTGCCCAAGCACTTTGTCTGCCAATACGCCTCCTAATATCGGAGTAACATATACTAATCCGGTAAATATTCCATAAATTGTAAAAGCATCCAATTCTTCCATCCCAAAACCGCCACCAATTAAGGTATCTGTTAAGAAATAAACCAGAAGGGCCCTCATGCCATAATAACTAAATCGCTCCCACATTTCTGCGGTAAACAATACATATAATCCTTTAGGATGTTTGAAATTAATCTCGTTATGAACAGAAGAGTTTGCCATAATTTCTTGGTTTGGTTTA